>NZ_LWEZ01001439.1:0-16105 GCF_001634945.1 Alcanivorax sp. HI0044 | reverse complement strand
AGTACCTGATCAGCCAGCATGCGCTGCCGGATGAGCCTCTGATTGCCATGGTGCCCATGAACCTGCGCCAGGACGACAGCGCCGGCGGCAACCAGATCGGCATGATTCTGGCCAACCTGGGCACCCACATCTGCGATCCGGCCAACCGTCTGCGGGTAGTGAATGACTCCGTGCAGGAAGCCAAATCCCGATTCTCACAAATGAGTCCCGAGGAAATCCTCAACTTCACCGCCCTGACCATGGCGCCCACCGGCCTCAACCTGCTCACCGGCCTGGCCCCCAAATGGCGCGCGTTCAACGTGGTGATTTCCAACGTCCCCGGCCCGAAAGAACCGCTGTACTGGAACGGCGCTAAACTGCAAGGCATGTACCCGGTCTCCATTGCCCTGGATCGCATCGCCCTGAACATCACCCTGACCAGTTATGTGGACCAGCTGGAGTTCGGCCTGATCGCCTGCCGCCGCACGCTGCCTTCCATGCAGCGACTGCTGGATTATCTGGAACAGTCGGTACGCGAACTGGAAATCGGCGCGGGCCTTAAATAGTCACGCCGGGCGCCTGACGCTGGATGCCTGACGGCTCGGGCGTCAACGTCCGGTATTCGGTAATACACGCATGGCAACCGAACTGAAACGCATCACCCGGGGCGAGCTCACCTGCTGGCAACTGCACCATCGCGGGCAAACAATGGTGATCGCCGAACAAGGCGCCCAGGTGCTCGAGTACGGCCGTGACGGCGAACCGCCCATACTCTGGCTCAGTGAGCAGGCGGCCTATCAGGCAGGCCATGGCGTGCGCGGCGGCGTGCCGGTGTGCTGGCCCTGGTTCGGCGCGCTGGAACGCAACCCGGACAGCGTGACACAGCAATACTCTCTCGATAATCCCCCCGCCCATGGCCTGGTCCGCCGGCAACCCTGGCAGTTGAGCGAGCACCAGCTGGACGGTGAACAGGCACGACTGGTTTTCCAGCTGGCAGAACACGCCAACCGTCAGCACCTCCCCCCTGTGACGCCCACCCTGACGGTGACCCTTGGCAGCGCCCTGACCCTGGCCCTGAGTAACCACAACCACGGCCAGGCCCCGGTCACTATCAGCCAGGCGCTGCACACCTACCTGGCCGTGGCCGATAGCCGGTACGTCACTGTGCATGGGCTGGCGCAGTCCCCCTACGTGGATGCCCTGGCCGACTGGCAGACCCGTCAGGACACCCAGGCACTGCGGTTCGACCGGGAAACCGACCGGCTTTACCTGCAACTGCCCTCTCAACTCCAGGTGGATGACCCGCTCTGGAAACGACAGATCCAACTGACCTGCCGGGGCAGCCATTCGGCGGTGGTCTGGAACCCCTGGGTGGAAAAGAGTCTGCGGCTCAGTCAGTTTGCCCCTGACGCCTGGCAACGCATGCTGTGCATAGAAACCGCACGGGTACTGGATAATGTGCTGACTCTGGCCCCCGGCGAGCACCACGAAATGGCCGTCGAGATTATGACAAGCGGGTGACTTCACCGCCCCAAAACTGCCCGGAAAAAGGGGTGGTGGAATCAAAAAAAGGGGAGTAGAGTCTGAGGTGGCTGCGAATTATGGCCGTGGATTGTTTTGGTAGTTGTCTTCCCTGCGTGAAGCTGAAGTTGTCTCCGAACGCCGCCCAACATGGTTTGCAAGCAACACCCTAAGTAATAGTTTTGAGGTATAGATTCACATGGCTACAGGTACTGTGAAGTGGTTTAACGAGTCCAAGGGTTTTGGTTTCATTTCCCAGGACGATGGTGGTGCGGACGTGTTCGTTCATTTCAGTGCAATTACCGGTTCAGGCTTCAAAACCCTGGCCGAGGGTCAGAAGGTTTCCTTCGAGATCCAGCAGGGCCCCAAGGGTCCGCAGGCTGCTAACGTGGTTGCTGAATAAGCAACCTCGCTAGTACGGAAAAACCCGCTTCGGCGGGTTTTTTTGTGTCTGGCGAAAAGCAGTTGGAAGTTCAAAGTTTAAAGTTGAAAAGCGCGGAACGGGTGCTCGAGCGTTGAAAGGCCGTGCCCGCGCACCATTACCATTAATCGCGGGCACAGCATTGCCGAACCTGACTGACCACCCCGCGTTTCAACTTTAAACTTTGAACTTTCAACTCGACTCTCAGGGCTGGTAGAGCGGCTGGTCGAGGAGTTGTTTGTGCTGGCGCCAGTCGGGCATGCGGGCGTCCATTAAGGCGTGGAAGCCAGGGCCGTGATCCATGTGCTTGAGGTGGCAAAGCTCGTGCATGACCACGTAATCCAGTGCCGCTGGCGGGTAGTGCAGCAGGGCCATGTTCAGGTTGATGTACCCTTTTGCCGACAGTGAGCCCCAACGGGTACGCATTTTTTTTACCCGTAATACCGGGCGCGTATAACCTTGCCCGGCAAACCAGCCGAACTGCCGCTCAATGCTGTCCTCAAACAACGGGCGTGCCTGTTGGCGAAGCCAGCGCTCCACCGCCTGCTGCACGGCAGCCTCGCTGTCAGGCTCGGCAACTCGCACCTGTAGATAGCCGCCAGCCACACTCACCGAAGACCGCCCTGCAGACACATCCAGGATCAACGGCTGGCCCCGGAACACCATGCTGCAGCCATCTTGCCAGCGTTGCCGCGGGCGGCTGGCCTGGCGTTGTTGCTGGTCCTTGATCCACTGGCGGCGACTGTCCACAAAGGTCTGCACCATGCGCAGGGGAGCCCGTTGCGGCGCACGCACCTGCACACGCCCGTCTTCCAGAACACGCAGTTCCAGGGAGCGGCGTTTGCTGCGGATCAGTTCGTAGTCGGTCATGATTCCTGTCTGGCGATTGGTAGGAGCGGCGCTCCTACTGATTATCCATCTTGGCTTTCGTTAACGGGCATCTCCTTGTCCAGCTGCTGGCTGACGGCATCCGCCGGTGACGCGTACGGCGCCAGCCACTGGTACAGCACCGGGATGATAAACAGGGTCAGCACGGTGGCAAACAATAGCCCGCCGAGAATCACCACACCAATGGTAAAGCGGCTTTCCGCGCCGGCACCGGTGGCCAGCACCAGCGGCACGGCACCGAAGATGGTGGAGACACCGGTCATCAAGACCGGACGGAACCGCACGATGGCGCCTTCATAGATGGCCTCTTTCACGCTGCGGCCCTGGTCACGAAGCTGGTTGGCAAACTCCACGATCAGAATACCGTTCTTCGCCATCAGCCCCAGTAACATGATCATGCCGATCTGACTGTAAATGTTCAGGCTGTCGCCGGTAACGCTGATGGCGATCACCGCGCCGGCCAACGCCAGCGGCACCGTGAGCATGATAATCAGCGGGTGAATCCAGCTTTCAAACTGGGCGGCGAGCACCAGGAACACAATCACCAGCGCCAGCGCAAAGGTCACCAGAATCGCCGACGCCGATTCTTTCAATTCCTCGGCCATGCCTTTGTAGCCGATGCGCGCTTCCAGCGGTAACCGCTCCCGGGCCTGCTCTTCCACATAGCCCATGGCCGTGGCCAGGTCATAGCCGTCGGCCAGGTTGGCGGACAGGGTAATGGCCGGCAAACGATCCACCCGGCGCAGCTCCGGTGCATCGCCGGTGGTGGCCAATTCCACCACGCTGGAAAACGGCACCAGGCCACCACTGTCACTGCGCAGGTAGATCGGCAGCACATCTTCAGGCACTTCACTGGCGCTCTTTTCGGCCTCCAGCAGGACATCATATTCCCGCCCCCGATCCACATAGGTGGACACGGTCAGAGTGGCAAACATGGCTTGCAGGGTTTCCCCCACATCGGTGGCCGTGATGCCCAGATCCGCCGCTCGCTCGCGGTCCAGATTCACATCCAGTTGCGGCTGGGTCTGTTCGAAGTCGGTATCGATACTGGTCAGGTTCGGGTTCTCGCGCAGGGCCGCCATCAGGGTTTCACTCCAGGCCAGCACCTGCTCATAGTCCGGCCCGGCCACCACCACTTCCAGCGCCTGGTCGAAGGCGCTCTGGCCCAGCCCCGGCGGATTCACCGCAAAGGCACGCAAGCCGGTGACCTGGGACAACTGCCCGCGCAACTCGCCAACAATTTCCTGCTGGGTGCGCTCGCGCTCTTCCCAGTCTTTCAGCCGCACGATGGTAAATGCCCGTTCCGGCACACCCCGGAAACCGATGATCGCCAGCACGCGTTCCGCTTCGCCATTCTCCACCAGGGGCATAAGCATTTTTTCCACCGCCTGGGTGTGGTGTGCGCCGTATTCCACCGTGGAGCCCTGGGGCGAGGTGGCCGGAATAATAAAGACGCCGCGGTCCTCCGTGGGGGCCAGCTCCTGGGGCAGTTGCCGGAACAGCAACGCCGCCGCCAGGCACAACAGCACGCAACCCACCACCAGCGGCCAGGGGCTTTTCAACGTCCGCTGCAGGCCGTTGGCATAGGCCTGGTTCAACCGTGTCAGGCCCCGTTGCAGAACATTATTCTGCCCCTGCATTTCTTTACGGCTATGCCGATGCAGCCAACGAGAACACAGCATGGGCGCCAGGCTCAGCGCCACGATGCTGGAGATGATCACCGCCGAAGCCAGGGTAAAACCGAATTCGCTGAACAACCGCCCCACGTCGCCACCCATAAAGGAAATGGGCACAAACACCGCCACCAGGGTCAGCGTGGTGGCGACCACTGCAAACGCCACCTGGCGGGCACCAAGATACGCGGCCACCAACCGTGACTCGCCTTCGTCGATGCGGCGCTGAATGTTCTCCAGCATGACGATGGCGTCATCCACCACCAGGCCGATGGCCAGGATCAGTGCCAACAAAGTCAGCACGTTGATGGAAAAATCCATCACCCCGAAGCCGATAAAGGCACCGATTACCGACACCGGAATAGTCACCGCCGGGATCAGGGTGGCACGCAGGTTGCCGAGAAAGGCAAAGATCACCGCGATCACCAGCACCACGGAAATCCCCAGGGTAATCAGCACCTCACGAATGGACGCGCGGATAAACAGGGATTCATCGGAGTTGATATCCAGGTGAATGTCGACGGGCAGGTTGTCTCGCACCGCCACGATTTCTTCGCGCACCCGGTCCGACACCGCCACGGTATTGGCCTTGGACTGGCGCACCACACCCAGGCCAATGGCCGCTTCGCCATTGGCGCGCAGCACCGAATCATCGTTTTCCACACCCAGCGCCACCCGGGCCACGTCGCCCAGGCGCAGCAGGTAATCGCCCTGGCGACTCACCACCAGGTCCTCGAATGCCTGCACGGTGGCCAGGCGATTGTCCGCCCGAATGGTGAAGCCGCGGGATTCCGATTCCAGTTTGCCGGCAGGCAATTCCACATTATTACTGCGCAGGGCCTGTTCAATATCGGTAACGGTGACCTGGTTGGCGGCCATGCTCTGGCGATCCAGCCACACGCGCATGGCGTAGCGACGCTCACCACCAATAATCACTTCCGATACCCCGTCGAGCACGGCAAAGCGATCCACCAGTGACCGTTCGGCAAAATCGGTCAGCTCCTGGGGCGCCAGGGTGCTGCTGGTCAGGGTCACCCAGATAATCGGCCGGGCATCGGCATCGGCTTTGGCAATAACCGGGGTCTCCGCTTCTTCCGGCAGCCGGTTGAGCACCCGGGATACCGCATCGCGCACGTCGTTGGCGGCGATATCCACATCCCGCTCCAGGGTGAATTCCACCGTGGTGCGGGCCGAGCCCAGGCGGCTGCGCGATTCGATTTTGCGCACCCCTTCCACCCCGGAGATTGCCCCTTCAATGACCTGAATGATCTGGGTATCAATGACCTCCGGCGCAGCGCCGGCATAATCCACACTGATGGACACTTCCGGCGGGTCGATATCCGGGTATTCCCGGATCGGCAATTTCATCAAGGCGCTAACGCCAAACACCACGATCAGCAGGCTGATCACCGTGGCAAAGACCGGTCGCTTGATGGAGACATCCGACAGAATCATGCCGCGGCCTCGGTGGTGGCCGGGTCATCCGATTGCGAGTCACCGGATGGGCCGTCTACTGCCGGTGCCGGGTTCAACAACACCCGCTGCCCAGGCAGCAAGGCTTCCGGGTCCTCGATCACTTTCACTGGCTGGCTGCTGCCCAGGCGTGAGTGGCCGTTAACGATCACATCCGGTTTGTTGGTCAGCCCGCTGGTCACTTCCACCCAGCCATCGCGACGGCCACCCAGTGTCACCGGGTGACGCTGGGCGAGATTGTCCGGGCTCACCGTGAACACATAGCTCTGGGCCCCCTGGGTGATCACTGCCTGCTCCGGCACCAGCAACGCGGCCCGTTCCGCCAGCTGCACAGACACCCGCAGAAACTGGCCCGGCAACAGTTGGCCCTGGGGGTTGTTCAGACGTGCACGCACGGTAAGGCTGCGGCTGCTATTGCTAACCCGGGAATCCAGATGGGTGATGGCGCCTTCAAAAACCTGGTCTTCAAACGCTGAATTACGGGCCTGCACCGGCAAGCCCACGGCCAACTTGGCCAGATAGCGTTCGGGTATCTGGAAATCCACCTCCAGGTGCCCCAGGTTGTCCAGGGTCGTAATCGGGTTGCCCGTCTGCAGGTAGGCACCGGGGTCCACCTGCCGCAACCCCAACACCCCGGCAAACGGCGCGCGGATGGTATGGTCGTTAAAATTGGCGCGAGCCACATTGCGGCTGGCCTCCGCCGCTTCCAGGGTGGTCCGGAACGTATCAACTTCAGACTGGGAGATGGCGCGCCGCTCCACCAGCTGCTGGCCGCGGCGGTAATCGGCCCTGGCCCGCTGGTACTCGGCTTCCGCCCGGGCCAGTTCGGCGCGAGCATTGCGATCATCCAGGGTCACCAGCAACTGACCAGGCGTCACTTGCTGGCCCTGCTGAAAATGGATCTCCGCCACTCGACCCGGCACTTCCGCCAACAACACCACGGCCTGGGCCGCCCGGGCGGTGCCCACGGCTTCCACCCGATCATAAAGGGGGCGCTCAATACTCGGGGCCAGATTCACTACTGTCGGCGGCCGCGTTCCCATGGGCGCCTGCTCGACAGGCCACAACCACCATGCGCCAACCCCCACCAGTGCTACCAGCACCAGCCCCGCGATAATCCGCGCCATGCCATTCTCCGTTATTCTGATTCAAGCCAAGTCTGATTCACGCCGTGAAAGTCTAGCGTGCAATTATGCAAGGAATGCGTAGACGCTGCGTTAGTGAGAGCAAATAAATTGAAGAGGGTTCATGTAAACATCGTCAGCGGCGCGAAACGCTGTCCCAGTGGTGGCTTCCTGAAAAGAAAAAGCCCACCAGCATGGTGGGCTTTCTCTTTCGTGCCGCGTGTTGCATGAAGCCTGATGCGTCTCTCTAAACCATTTCCGCACGCATCTTTTTCTTGTCCAGTTTGCCCACCGAGGTGCGTGGCAGCGCCTCCACAAAAACCACCCGATCGGGAATGCCGTAACGGCTGATCACGCCTTTGTCGGCATAATCAGCCACCAGCGCCTTGATGCTGTCTTCGTCGACTTCACCGCTTTTCACCACCAGGGCTACCGGGCGTTCACCCCATTTTTCATCGGGCACACCAACCACAGCGCACTCGCCGACCCCCGGATGCTGGAGCACCAGGCCTTCCAGATCGATGGAAGACACCCACTCGCCACCGGTCTTGATCACATCCTTGATGCGATCGACGATTTTCAGCCAGCCGTCATCCGACATCACCGCCACATCACCGGTATGCAACCAGCCGCCGTGCCAGAGTTCTTCGGACTTGTCGGGATCGTTCAGGTAGCCCTGGGTCAGCCAGGGCGCGCGCACCACCACTTCCCCCTGGCTCTTGTTGTCATGGGGCACGTCGTTCATTTCACCGTCGACGATGCGTATCTGCACCATGGCCACCGGGCGACCGGTGCGGGTGCGATAATCCGCCTGGGTTTCCAGGTCCGCGTTTTCCAGCTCCGGAGTCAGCTGAGCCAGGGTCAGCAGCGGGCAGGTTTCACTCATGCCGTAACCGGTATAGATATCGATGCCACGTTCCAGCGCCCCCATGGCCAGAGCCCTGGGCAGGGCCGAACCACCGATGATCACCTTCCAGCCGCTCAGGTCGATGCTCTTGGCCGCTTCCGCCTGCAACAACATTTGAATGATGGTGGGTACACAGTGGGAGAAGGTGACCTTGTGGGTGACCAGTAATTTCAGCAGGGTGGCCGGCTCGTAACGGCCCGGGTAGACCTGTTTCACCCCCATCAGGGTGGCCATGAACGGGATGCCCCAGGCGTGCACATGGAACATGGGCGTGATCGGCATGTAGACGTCATCTTCATTGAAACGCCCCTGCCCCACGCCGGACATGGTGTTACGGCCGGCAAAGGTGTGCAGCACCAGCTGGCGATGGGAGAAATAAACGCCCTTGGGCAAGCCGGTGGTACCCGTGGTATAGAAGGTAGTGGCGCGGGTATTTTCGTCCAGCTCGGGGAAATCGTACTGGGCCGGCGCCTTGGCCAGCAGCTCTTCATATTCACCAGCCAGCGGCAGGCTGTCGCTAGCCTTTACACCATCGTCGTCGAGCAGGATGTAGGTCTTTACCGGCTCGATACGGTCTTTCAGCTCTTCCAGGATCGGCAGGAATTCACTGTTCACCAGAATCGCATCATCTTGCGCATGGTTGATGGTGTAGAGAATCTGCTCCGGGCTCAGGCGCACATTCACGGTATGCAGCACCGCGCCCATCATCGGGATGGCAAAAAACGCTTCCAGGTAACGGTTGGTGTCCCAGTCCATCACCGCCACGGTATCACCGGGCTTCACGCCCTGGGCCGCCAGCGCCCCGGCCAGGCGGTGCACGCGCTCGTTAAGGTCGCGGTAGGTGAACGTGCGGTCGCCATAGGTAATCGTCTGGTCCGGTGCCTTGCGCACACCCGCTTCCAGAATATGGTGGATGACCAGAGACGACTCCACCGCAGAAGCGCTGCGGGGGATGTTCAGGTGACTACTCATAACTTGCTCCGTTACCTTGTTATTCTGCCGTTCACGGGCAGGAAAAAGCAGTACGCTCCTTCCTACCCATTGGTATGTGTGGCGTTCAAGACTGACACAGACCCTCACACGGGTCATCTGCTGCCTGGCCCATTAGGTTACAAAATACTACCCGTTGTAGACACCTTGTCTAGCTCTGCTTTGCAGTGCTCATTTCCTGTCCTTTTGGCTAATAGTGGCACCCCGTTGCACGGTGATAGTGTGAATCCGCTGACGATACGGTCGGCATCCATCATGGATCACCTTCAGGGAGTGAAGCGACCATGTTCCGCTGGATACCTGCGCTGATCCTCAGCGTGCCCGCCCTGTGCGGGGCGGCTCCGCCCTTCGAGCGTCCCTCCCTGGGCCTGAACCCGGACACCCTGCATGACAACAACATGGCGCTTGAGGTGGGGCTTCCTGATGCCACCCTGGGCCAGCGCGGCGACACCGACACCACCACTCTGGCGGTACCCACCCTGATCCGCCTGCGGCTGGTAAACCGCCTGGAGCTGCAGGCCGCCATCACCGGCTACCGGTTTGAACAAACCAAGACCAATAGCTCAGACAACGATCAGGATGGCATGGGTAACAGTGCCGTGGGGGCCAAGTTCGCCCTGTATCGCGGTTCAATGTTTCGGGCGGCCCTGGCCGGCGGGGTACTTATTGATACTGCCAGCGATGCCTTCAGCAACAACGAAGATGGCGGTTATGCGGCCATGAGTGGCGGCTGGTGGATGGACGATCGCCATCAGGTACAGCTCAGTGCCCGCTACGAGGAAAGGGGGGAGGATCGCACCATCACCGTGGTGCCCAGCTGGCATGCCCGGCTCAGTGATACCTGGGCGGTGTTCCTGGATGCCGGATTGACCCACAACAGCGAAAACGGCGATGACAACAACCGTGCCGGCGGCGGCGTTACCTGAATGCTGACACCAACCCTGCAGGCCGACCTGTACGGCCGCGGCGGGCTGGATTCAGACAGTGTGGATAGCGAGGCCGGCATGGGCCTGGCGATTGCCTTTTAGTAACAGCCATTTTTGTGGCCCCACTTGAGGGGCGAACGAGCCTGGCACGGCTTTCTGCGGGAATATTCGACTCTCAAGCGGGGCTCCTGCAGCAACCTTTTAAGCACGCCGGTCAAGGATGTGTCAGCCCCTTCGGATCCAGCAGCTTTTCCAGATCCTGCCGGGACAGGCCGGACTGTTCTTCCGCCACATCCAGCACCGCCCTGCCGCTGGCAAACGCTTCCTTGGCAATCTTCGCGGCTTTTTCGTAACCGATCACCGGGTTCAGGGCCGTGACCAGAATGGGGTTCTTGCCCACCCCTTCAGCCAGGCGCGCTTCATTGAAGGTCATCCCCTTGATGGCCCGCTCAGCCAGATTGGTACAGCTATTGGCCAGCCACTCGGTCATATCCAGCAGGTTGCTGGCCACCAGCGGTAACATCACATTGAGCTGGAAGTTACCGCTCTGAGCGGCAATGCCATTGGCCTGATCCAGCCCCATGACCTGGGTTGCCACCATGGTGGCGGACTCGCAAATCACCGGATTCACCTTGCCCGGCATGATCGACGAACCCGGCTGGGTGGCCGGCAGCTGCACCTCACCCAGCCCATGGATCGGCCCGGAATTCATCCAGCGCAAGTCGTTGCTGATTTTCATCAGTACCACCGCCAGCCCGCGCAGGGTGGCGGACAGGTTGAGGGGAGCATCCAACGCACTCTGGGCGACAAAGGGGTGTGGCAGGGATTTGAAGGCCAGCCCGGTTTCATCCGCCAATTGCGCAGCAAAGGTACTGCCGAAATCCGGATGGGCATTAATGCCGCTACCTACCGCTGTGCCTCCTTGGGGTATTGCCAACAGCTCATCGCGGGCTCGCGCCACACGACCACAGGCATCCTGCAATTGCATGGCCCAGGTCTGCAGCTCCTGCTCCACGGTCACCGGCATGGCATCCATCAGGTGGGTGCGCCCGGTTTTCACCGTCTCCCGGTGCTCTCTGGCGCGCAAACCCAGCTCGGCAATCAACTGCTCAAGCGCGGGGATCAGGTGCTCAGTGACGGCCAAGGCCGCAGACACATGAATGGCGGTGGGTATGGTGTCGTTACTGCTCTGGCCCAGGTTCACATCGTCATTGGGGTGAATCGCGGCACCGGCTTCCTCGCACAGATGCGCAACCACCTCATTGACGTTCATGTTGGTGCTGGTGCCGGAACCAGTCTGGAAAATATCCACCGGAAACTGGTCCAGGTGATGCCCCTCCAGCAGATCGTTACAGGCACCGACAATGGCCACGGCCTTGTCCGCCGATAGCGTTTCAAGCTGCCGGTTGGTTTCCGCCGCACACCGTTTGATACGGACCACCGCCTGAATAAAGCGGGCCGGCAACTGGCGACCACTGACAGGAAAGTTATCCACCGCACGCTGAGTCTGAGCGCCCCAGCGGGCCGTGACAGGGACCTGAATATCGCCGAGGGAATCGGTTTCGGTGCGGGTGTCGTGGGTTGCCATGGCCAGCCTCCTGCCTGAGAAAAATAACACTGTGCATCATCATGGCATGCCAACAGCCACGTTGCATTTCAAGGCTGTGGAAAACGGGAGTCGTCCTTTAGAGTCAAACTTGCCCACACGGGTATTAATCACAGCAGGGCTACCGGCTAATGCTATTACGTCGTCCATAACAGCAACACTGAGAGCAAAGCCACCAGGCAAAGCTGTTGGCAAACGGTTTGGGTAGCACTAGCGTGAATACCGAGAATCGCACCGTAAGCGGCGCCCCTGCATAGAGAATAGAGAATCTGGCCACTTACTTGCCGATGCAGAACGAGGAGAATATTCGCCCCAGCAGATCATCGGCGGTAAAGGCACCGGTGATTTCTTCCAGTGCTTTTTGGGCGGCTCGCAGGTCTTCGGCCAGCAGCTCGCCGGCAGCATGGCCATGCAATTGCCGCACTCCACTATCCAGTGCCGCCAAGGCCTGTTCCAGCGCCGTGATATGGCGGCGGCGGGCGGAAAAGCGACTTTGCCCTTCCCCTTGATAGCCGGCAGCGGCTTTCAAGTGATTACGCAACGCCTGCAGCCCTTCGCCGCTGGCGGCGGAAATCACAAAGGCACCATCATCGCGCTTTCCGGGGGAGATCCCGGACAAGTCGGCCTTGTTGAGTACCACGGTGACGGGCAGGTCCAGGTTTTCCAGCTGTTGCTGGCTTTGCGGCAGCAAGGTGTGGATATCATTGATATCCACCTCGCTATCGCGGGAATCCACCATCACCAACAAACGGTCGGCCTTGCGCATTTCCGCGTAGGCGCGGCGAATTCCTTCCTGCTCCACCACATCCGCGCTATCGCGCAGGCCTGCCGTGTCGATTAAGTTCAGCGGCATGCCGTCCAGCTGGATGGATTCGCGCAACACGTCCCGGGTGGTGCCGGCAATATCGGTGACGATAGCCGCATCGAAACCGGCCAGAGCATTCATCAGTGACGACTTCCCGGCATTGGGTTTGCCGGCGATCACCAGGGTCATGCCTTCGCGCACCAATCGGCCCTGGTTGGCTTCGTCCAGCACCCGCAGGCACTGGTGACGCACCGCAGTCAGATCACTGGCCACCTTGCCGTCGGACAGGAAGTCGATTTCCTCTTCCGGGAAGTCGATGGCCGCTTCCACATAGATGCGCAGCCCAATCAGCGCCTCCACCAGCTGGTTTACTTCGTCGGAAAACACCCCTTGCAGGGAGTGCAGCGCGGCGCGCGCCGAGGCGCTGGTGCCGGCATCAATCAAGTCGGCGATGGCTTCTGCCTGGGTCAGGTCCATCTTGTCGTTGAGGAAGGCGCGCTGGGAGAATTCACCGGCGCGGGCCTGACGAGCGCCAGCAGCAATGCAGGCGGCCACCAGCATGTCCAGGATCACCGGGCCGCCATGGCCCTGAAGTTCCGCCACATCTTCCCCGGTAAAGGAATGCGGGGCCGGAAAGGTGATGACCAGGCCCTCGTCGAGAACCTCCCCTTCCTGATCACGAAAACGTCGAAAGTGCGCCACTCGCGGTAAAAGTGATTGCTCACCAACAATAAGTGACGCAATGCTCAGCGCCTGCGGACCGGAAAGACGTACCACACCTACGCCACCCCGGCCGGGAGCGGTGGCGATAGCAACAATGGTATCCGGGGAAGAGGTCTGCATAAGAGGATTATAGAGAGCGCCTGACGCCTTATGCCAGATGCCGGACAGAAAAGAAAAAAGCCGATCTTGCGATCGGCTTGATTCTGTCTTGCGGCCAGCGTGGTGCGTCAGGCCTCATTCTCAATCTTGCGGGTAATGATCCACTGCTGGGCAATGGACAGGATGTTGTTGGTCAGCCAGTACAGTACCAGACCGGCCGGGAACCACAGCATGAACACCGCAAAGATCATCGGCATCCACTTCATTACCTGGGCCTGGGTCGGGTCCGCCGGTGTCGGGTTCAGGCGGGTCTGCAGGAACATGGACGCGCCCATCAGGATCGGCAGTACAAAGTACGGGTCCATCACAGACAGGTCGTTGATCCACAGGAAGAACGGCGCCTGGCGCAGCTCAACGGATTCCAGCAGCACATAGTACAGGGCGATAAACACCGGCATCTGTACCAGCATGGGCAAGCAGCCACCCAGCGGGTTGATTTTTTCCCGCTTGAACAGATTCATGGTTTCCATCTGCTGCTTCTGCTTGTCGTTCTTGTTCTGCTCCTTGATGCGCTGCATTTCCGGCGCGACCTTGCGCATCTTGGCCATGGAACGGTAACTGGTGGCGCTGAGCTTGAAGAAGATCGCCTTGATGATGAAGGTCAGCAGGATGATTGCCACACCCCAGTTCCCCACACCGCCACCGATGTCGATATCCATACCGAAGACAGACACTTCCCCGCTCTGCAGGAACACCAGCAGGGCAAAAATAGGCTGGGAAATAAACCACAACCAGCCGTAGTCCACGGTCATGTTCAGGCCCGGGCTGATGGCTTCCAGGTTGTCCTGCTGCTTGGGACCGGCATAGAACTCGGCATACAGCACCGACTCTTCACCCGGCTGCACCGTGGTATTCGGCGAAACGAATCGCAGCAGGTACTGGTCGCGTGATTGCAAGTATACGCTGGAGTAATGGTTTTTCTGTTTGGCGTCGGGAATCCAGGCAGACACAAAGTAATGCTGGACCATGGCAAGCCAGCCGCCTTCCACGGTCTGGTCCAGTTTGACCCCGTCTTCGCTCATGTCATCAAACGTGAGCTTGTTGTAAGGCTTCTCCGGGCTCCAGTAGGCCGCCCCCAGGTAGGTGGGCATGGGCGCGAAGCCTGCTTTGGACAGCCCCGGGTCATCACTGCCATCTCGCTTGATCTGCCCGTACAGTGCGCCCGTCCAGGGGCTGCTGCCGTTATTGCGGACGATATGGCTAACACGGACCAGGTAGCTGCCTTTCTCGAAGGTATAGCGCTTGATGATTTCGGCGCCATTATCCTGGGTCAGAGTCAGATCCACATTCAGCTCGTTGCTACCCTCAGCAAGCTGGTAACTCTGCCGGGCACTGCTCCAGTGCGGGCGCCCCTTGCTGGAATCGGTGCCATTCTTGCCCACCAGACCACTCTGGGCTACGTAGGTGCCACTGCTGTTCTGCTCCATCAGCACAAAGGGCTGATCCGGGGTTTCCACATGTTTGGGATATTCCGGCAGGGCCAAGCGAACGATATCGCCGCCAACCGGGTTGATCTCCACCCGCAATACATCGGTGTTGACCTCGATGTGCCTTGCGGAAGCGGTGGTACCCGGGGTATCGATTTGGGGAGCGACAGGCTGATCACCGTCAGCCTGGGCGGCCGGAATGCTGTTCTCGGTTTCCGGCTGAGGCGCAGGCAAATCCGCACTGTCTGCGGATGAAGGGCTCCCTTGCTCTGCCACCTGTTCAACAGGGACAGGGGTTGCCGAGTCTGCGTGGTCCCGCTGCCAAGCCTGAATCATCAGGTATGAGACAACGGCAATGCCGGTAATAACTAGGGCGCGCTGGATTTCCATAAGAGGCTTATCTGTGGCGTGAAAAACGGGCCGCAGTTTCTCAAGCTTGCCGACACTTAGCAAGCAGCTTGTCAAATAGCCGGGTGATATCGCGGGTAACCTGATCCGGATCCGGGTTCTCGATACGGCCTCTGACCAGCAGAATAATGTCCAGGCCAGCCAACTCCTGCTGTCGGCAGCGGAACTGTTCGCGTACCCGCCGCTTGATTCTGGCACGGTCTACGGCGCGTTTGGCGCGTTTACGGCCAATCACCAGGCCCAGTCGGGGCTGCGGTTGGGTATTGCGTGTTACCAGAAGCAGATAACTGCCAAGGCCAACCTTCCATTCAGGTTGATCAAAGACGGCTTGATACTGGGAACCGGTAAGAAGGCGATGTTGGCGGGTAAAGGCCTGTGAGATTGGCACTGTTACCTCAGCCAGGAAGGCAAGGTAAAACGGTTGGCTTATGCAGCCAACCGCTTACGGCCCTTGGCACGACGAGCGGCCAGGATTTTGCGGCCATTTTTCGTGGCCATACGAGCACGGAAACCGTGAGCACGTTTGCGCTTGAGCACGCTTGGCTGGAATGTACGTTTCATGGCGTCTTCCCCATGGATTAGACAGCGATTAGAAGGGCGGCAAGTCTAGGGAAACTGAGTGGTGGTGTCAACGCGCTTTTCAGCGTGCTCGAAAGAGGAAAAGAAAAGACTGTTAATAGATTTTATATATTTAAGTATTTATTGATTGTAGTGGTGATTATAGGGGCACCTGCTTTTTGTGGGTAAGTCTGAAAATGTCATATATTTCAGGTATTTGTTTTGATGATAACTTGCGTATCACTGTGTGTAAGTACTGGGGGTTATGTGTGGGTGAGCTGTCATTAAATGTGGGTATAAGTTGTGCCTCCGGTTATCCACCGGGTTGTCCTGTGGTCCGCCAACAGGGTTATGAGCCTAGTTATCCACAGGAAAAGGCGATTAAAAAAAGCCGGCTCCCCTGTGGATAGGTGGGCTTCTGTAGGGGTAGAATGGCTGGCTCGGTTGTGCCTTTGTGTTCTTGTGGCAGGGCGATGACAGCGAGCAATACATCAAGGAAATCAAGGCGGGTGCGTGT
>NZ_LWEZ01001438.1:0-31232 GCF_001634945.1 Alcanivorax sp. HI0044 | reverse complement strand
CGGTGCTCTTGAGGAGCAGCCAGAGTCCTGATGTTTGACGCCTGATGCTGAAAGAGAACACGCTTGCGTCACCGCATGGCGTCAGGCTTTGGGCATCAGGCGTTAGGCGTTAGGCGTAATCCCCAGCACCACCAGTTGCGGCGGGCGAGGTGGCTGAAAACGGTCTTCATCCTCACGGGGGCCGGTCAACCGCTCGTCCTGACGAGGCACCGCATACAGCGGCTGCTCACCAATAAACACGCCACCTTCCGGCACCTTGATCGGATCGGTCACCGCGGCTTTGCGGTATTCCAGACTGCTATCCGGCAACCAGCTACAACCGGCAACCATCAGGGCGAGCATCAGTGGTACAAGCAGCGCCGCTTTCTTCATTTAACCTCCAGCAGGCCGCACTGGCGCATGGTTTCACGCAACCGCGGCTGGGCAGCTTCTGACAGCGACACCAGCGGCAGCCGGATACCTGCGTCAATCAGCCCCATTTCAAACAGTGCCCATTTTACCGGGATCGGATTCGCTTCAATAAACAGATCACGGTGCAGGGGTTCAAGTTCCGCATTCAGTGCACGGGCTTTATCTGCATCCCCGGCCAGGGCCGCTTCACACATGGCTGCCATTTTCGCCGGAGCCACATTGGCGGTCACCGAAATATCGCCGTGGCCGCCAGCCAGGATAAAATCCAAAGCGGTGGCGTCATCGCCGGAATAAAGCATGAAGTCGTCACCGCAACGCTCACGGATTTCACGGGCACGCTCCAGATTCCCGGTGGCTTCCTTGATGCCGACAATGTTTGGCACCTTGCTCAAGCGTTCCACGGTCTCCGGCAACAGATCACAGGAGGTCCGGCCGGGCACGTTATACAGGATTTGCGGGATATCCACGGCACGGGCTACCGCCAGAAAGTGCTGATACAGGCCTTCCTGGGGGGGCTTGTTGTAGTAAGGGGTCACCAGCAGACAGGCATCCGCGCCATCCCGTTTCGCGTCACGGGTCAGGCGAATGGCTTCTTCGGTATTGTTTGCGCCGGTACCGGCAATCACCGGAATGCGCCCCTTGGCCAGTGCTACCACTTCACGGATCACACTGTCATGCTCTTCAAAGCCCAGCGTGGCGGATTCACCCGTGGTGCCCACAGCCACGATGGCGTGGGTGCCCTGCTCTACATGCCAGTTAACCAGCGAGCGCAAACGCTCCCAGTCCACGGACCCATCTGCACGCATGGGGGTCACCAAGGCCACTATGCTGCCGCGAATCATGCCTGTCTCCTGTTGTGCGCAAACGCTGTACGCCAATTAACCGCGACGCTTCCTGCCAGCAGGCACTATCGTCGACTGAAGGGCGCTATGGTAAACCTCGCCCCCAAGGCGGACAAGACGCGAGTCCCCCGTTTCCTCCTGCGGATGTCACTGGCGGCTGAAAAACCACAACACCTTGAGGGCCCGGTATTGAGACCAGCCTGGCCAACAAGTGTTCAGTGCGGAATGAACTGGGTAGACTAATTGGCCACACACGCCCCAGCAGAGGGCGACTTTAGCCCGGCGTACCGGAGCCCGCCCCGGTATTGCTCGGGCCATAAAACAGATGGCCCACCACTGATGGAGAGCAGCCATGGACCAGTTAATTGTCATTTCCGCCCTGGGTACGGACCGGCCCGGCATTGTGCAGGCTCTGTCCAAAGCCGTGCTGGAATACGATGGCAGCATCATGGATTCACGCATGACCGTGTTGGGTGGCGAATTTGCCGTACTGATGCTGGTCGCCGGCAGCGCGACTACCCTGGATAACCTGGAAGCCGGGCAGCAGCAACTGGCCAAGCAGCTGGACCTGCTGATCACGCTCAAGCGCACCAGCGCCCCGGATGCCCGGCCTGCGGCCCTGCCCTACGAGGTAGAGGTCGTCGCCATGGACAACCCCGGCATCGTCCATGAAATCGCCAATTTCTTTTCCGCGCGCAATATCAATATTGATGATTTGCATACCGGTACTTACGCTGCGCCCCACACCGGCACCCGCATGTTCAGCCTGCAGCTGATCCTGAGCATGAGCGCGGAGCACTCCGTGGCCCAGTTACGCGATGCGTTCCTGGATTTCTGTGAAGCGCGCAACCTGGACGCCACCATGACACCGAAGCGTTAAAATCCGCAGCACGCTTCACGCAGCACGCAAAAGACATCAACCAAGACAAGGGAAATAGACACAGACATGGCACACCCCAAGATTGGCAATCTGGCCCCCAACTTCAAACTGCCGGATCAGGACGGCAACCGGATTGAATTGCGATCCTTCAGGGACAACAACCCGGTGGTGATTTTTTTCTACCCCAAGGCCCTCACCCCGGGCTGTACCACCCAGGCCTGCGGCATCCGCGACACCAAGGCCGAGCTGGAAAAGCGGGGTGTGGTTGTGTTCGGCATCAGCCCGGATGCGGTTGCTCGCTTGCCCAAGTTTATCGACAAGCATGACCTGAACTTCACTTTGCTATCCGACGAAGATCACGCCACCGCCGAGAAATACGGATGCTGGGGCATGAAAAAATTCATGGGCAAGGAATTCATGGGGCTCATCCGCACCACCTTTATCGTCGGCAAGGATGGCAAGTTGCTGAAGGTGATGGACAAATTCAAGACCAAAACCCATCACGAAGACCTGCTCGCCGAACTGGATGCGCTGGGGATTACGCCTAACGCCTAACGCCTGATGCCCAAAGCCTGACGCCATGCGGTGACGCAAGCGTGTTCTCTTTCAGCATCAGGCGTCAAACATCAGGACTCTGGCTGCTCCTCAAGAGCACCGGCAGGGTATCCTCCCTGCCTCGGCCAGGCATTGATCACCGCCTTGATCAACGTCGCCAATGGAATGGCGAAAAACACACCCCACAGCCCCCACAGCCCACCGAACAGCAGAATCGCAGTAATGATCGCCACCGGGTGCAGGTTCACCGCCTCGGAAAACAACAGCGGCACCAGAATATTGCCGTCAATGAACTGGATAATGCCGTACACGATCATCACCAGGGCGAAATCCCCGCCCCAGCCGAACTGCACATAAGCCACCGCGGCCACCGGCAAGGTCACCACGGTGGCGCCAATATACGGCACTACCACCGACAACCCCACCAGCACCGCCAGCAGCACCGCGTAATTCGTGTCCAGCAGCACAAAGGCAATAAAGGTCGCCCCGCCCACCAACAGAATCTCAATTGCCTTGCCCCGCACATAATTGGCAATCTGGCCGTCCATTTCCTGCCATACATGGGAGAGGATCCGCCGCTTGCGGGGCAGAAAACCCAGCATCCAGTTCACCAGGGTTTCCCGGTCCTTCAGAAAAAAGAACACCAGCAACGGCACCAGCACCAGGAACACCATGATTTCCACCAGGTTCGGGATCGACGCCAGCGACAGGGTCAGCACCCCTTGCCCGGCTTCCGCCACTTCCCGCTGAATCACCGCAACAATGGAATTCACCTGTTCCATGGAAATAATTTCCGGGTAATGGGCCGGCAACCCCCGCAACCAGATTTCCCCGTTCTTGAGCATATGGGGCAACTGGTCCTGAACCAGCAGCACCAGCTGCCGCCAGACCATGGGCAATAATACGATCAGTGTGGCAATCAGCAGCCCCATGAACAGCGTGAACACCAGGCCGACCGCCAGCATGCGTTTCACACCCCGGCGTTCCAGCGCGCCCACCAGTCCCTGCATCAGGTAAGCAACCACCATGGCCGTCAACACCGGGGCCAGCATGCCGCCGAAGAACGCGATGGTCAGGCCAATGACCAACAGCAGAACAACCAGATACACCGCTTCTTCATCGGAGAAGTAATTATCGGCCCAGTTTCTCAGTATGCGCAGCATCAAGGCTCCTGTGTGCCGCAGCGGATAACAAAACAGTAGCGGCCTTTGCTTTCCTGCATGCGAACTAGCTCATGACAGGATTGTCTCAGATAAGCAGGGATATCACTGGCTGAGCCGGTGTCCGTGGCGATCACTTCCAGCACTTGCCCGGCGCGGAGTTGCCGTAACGCCTGCCGGGTTTTCAATAACGGCAGCGGGCATTGTAACGTGGAGGCATCCACATGGAGATCAACCATTTGTTCGGATACAGGGTTTTCAGTCATTGTAATCGCTTCATTCATCGCCGCCCTGACGGCATTATAGTCACAAGCCGGGCATTGATTCAGTGCCCGCGTAGCGATACCCGAAATTCCATCACCCGTTACTCGTCCCTGGACGGAGCCACAATTTGTTGACGCTGTTTGCACGTACTTTTTTACTGTTCAGCTGCTGCTGGCTGGCCAGTCCGTCCGCCGCCGATGACAACCTGCCGGTGCTCGGGGACCCCACTGCCGCGCTGATGTCCGCCGATCAGGAATATCGCCTGGGGCGGGCCTGGCTGCGCAGCCTGCGCGGCCAGACCTCCATCATGTCTGATCCCATGGTGCAGGAGTACGTGGAAAGCCTGGTCTACCGCCTGGCATCCTACAGCGACCTGAAAGAGCCCAACCTGGATATCGTGGTCATCAACAGCCGCCAGATTAACGCCTTCGCGGTGCCCGGCGGCGTTATCGGGCTCAACGCCGGCCTGTTTCTGAATGCGGAAAGCGAAGACGAAGTGGCCGGGGTGGTTGCCCACGAAATTGCCCACGTGAGCCAGCGGCACTTTGCCCGCCGCTATCTGGATTCCAAAAAAATGAACACCGCCGTGCTGGCGGCCATGCTGGCCAGCCTGGCCGTGGCCATTGCTGGTGACGGGGAAGCCGGCATGGCCGGCATTGCCGCTACCCAGGCCGGCGCCATTCAGGCCCAACTGGCCTACTCACGCCAGAATGAACGGGAAGCCGACCGGGTCGGCATGCAAACCCTGGCCGCCTCCGGCATGGACCCGGGCGCCATGCCGCGTTTTTTCGAACGCATGCACGATAGCCAGCGTTTCTCCGGCGATCCGCCGGAGTTCCTGCTCACTCACCCGGTGACCGAAAGCCGTATTGCCGACAGCCGGGCACGGGCTCGCACCCTGCCCCCGGCACGGCTGTCGGTATCCACCGGCTTTCTGCTGGCCCAGGCGCGCCTCAAGGCGGGTTTCATCACCTCTGACGATCAGGCCATTGAATACTTCAAACGCTACAGCAACGAACGTAGCGCGCTTGGGTTACAGGCGGCACGGTACGGTCTGGCCCTGAGTTATTTGCGCGCCAATCACTATGATCAGGCCCGCGAGTTGATGCAGGGGCTGGCGGACCAATACCCCGACCAGCTCTGGTTCCACCTGGGACTGGCGGAAGTGGCCCTCGATGAAGGCAACTACCCTCTGACCATTCAGGAAACCGAGTGGGTACAGAAGATTTCTCCGGACAACTACGCGGCGTCCATCCTGCAGAGCAAGGCTTATCTGCGCAGCAAGCAGCCAGAAAAGGCCCTGCCGCTACTCAAACCGCTTGTCCATGAGCACGCCAATGATCCGCATATCTGGGACCTGGCGGCCGATGCCTACGGCAACAGTGGCGATACCGTGCGAGCCCTGCATGCCCGCGCCGAAAGCCAGTTCCTGCGCGGCAACGATCCCAAGGCCCAGCAACAAATGCGTTATGCCCTGCGCGATGCAGAAAACGACTTTGCGCTGTACAGCAAACTGAATGGGCGCCTGCGGGAAATGCAGCGATTATCCGAAGAGGAGTTTTGATTAAGAGCAGAAATGAAGAGTTAAAATGAAGAGGGAGGTACGAGAATCCGCCGGGCTCTCGCCTGTCGCCACTCGTCCCCCGTAACCGCCTGACCCCGCAACCTGTTACGCAGATCACCTGGTCAGGCCTCGGGCTATTCTAGCCTTTCAGGGATTGACCGAAATCCAGCATGCGATTCAACGGCACCATGGCTTTCTCAGCCAGGGCCTCATCCACAAAGATTTCCTGGCCCATGCCGTTTTCATCTTCCAGCACTGCCAGCATGTTCTGCAGGCCATTCATGGCCATCCACGGGCAGTGGGCGCAACTGCGGCACGTTGCCCCGGACCCTGCGGTCGGCGCTTCCAGGAAGGTTTTCCCCGGCGCCAGTTGCTGCATCTTGTAGAAAATGCCCTTGTCCGTGGCAACAATAAAGGCGTCGTTTTCCATCTCGCAGGCGGCCTTGATCAGCTGCGAGGTGGAACCCACCACATCCGCCATAGCCACCACTGACGCCGGCGATTCCGGGTGCACCAGAATGGCAGCATCCGGGTACGCGGCTTTTAAATCGTGCAAGCCTTTGGCCTTGAACTCTTCGTGCACGATGCACGCGCCGTCCCAGCACAGCACGTCGGCGCCGGACTTGTCGCGCACATAACCGCCAAGGTGTTTGTCCGGTGCCCACAGGATTTTTTCGCCGTTGCTATCCAGGTGCTCAATCAGCTCCACTGCAATGGAGGAAGTGACAACCCAGTCAGCGCGGGCTTTCACTGCAGCAGAGGTATTGGCGTAAACCACCACCGTACGGTCCGGGTGCTGGTCACAGAAGGCAGAGAATTCGTCTTCCGGGCAACCGATATCCAGCGAACAGGTGGCTTCCAGTGTCGGCATGAAAACGCGCTTTTCCGGGCTGAGGATCTTGGCGGTCTCGCCCATGAACTTGACCCCCGCCACAATCAGCGTGGACGCGGGATGGTCTTTACCGAAACGTGCCATTTCCAGGGAGTCAGACACACAACCACCGGTCTCTTCTGCCAGAGACTGGATCTCGGGGTCCGTGTAGTAGTGCGCCACCAGCACCGCATCACGCTGACGCAACAGCGCCTTGATCCGGTCACGATAGGATGCACGCTGCTCATCGCTGAGCGTGTCGTCCGGCTCCACCTTGGCCAGGTGCGCCTGAACCCGTGCTTGTGCCTCTGCAGTCATTGCCTTACCGCCCAGGGTTTCCCCTTGATATCAACAACTTGGAAAGTTAATACGAAAAATAAGGCGGGCATAATACCACAACATCAAAGAACCGCTGAATCACGGCCAATGACTAGCCCTGCAGAGAATAAAATGCGCCCGCTTATGGCTGTTTTCAAGCCTTTAACGAGGGCCGATAGGCGGGACCGGCGGCCACCAGGTGCACCGTGCTGATCGCCCGTTCCAGGAACGCCCCCTCGCAGTAGCACAGATAGTACTCCCACATACGCACGAACCGCTCATCAAACCCCAGTTCCCGAATGCGGGACAAGGCACCATGAAAACGTTGCCGCCAGTGATTCAGGGTAAGGGCGTAATCGTGGCCGATATCATGCAACTCGGTGGCCACCAGGCGGGTATGGCGGGTCAGGTTATCGCACATCACCGACACGCTGGGCAGGAAGCCGCCCGGAAAGATATAGCGCTTGATAAAATCCACCTGCTTGAGCGCGTACTCATAACGCTGGTCCGGCACGGTGATCGCCTGAATCAACAACAGCCCTTCCGGCTTCAAGCGTTTGCCGAGTACGTCAAAGTATCCCGGCAGAAATTCTGCCCCCACCGCTTCAATCATTTCCACCGACACCACACGATCGTATTGGCCGGTGAGTTCACGGTAGTCATTTTCCAGAATGGTGATGCAGTTATCCAACCCGGCATCGGCCACCTGTTGGCGGGCATAGCGGGCCTGCTCACGGGAGATAGTTGTGGTGGTAACGGTGACGCCATAATGCCGTGCCGCATGCAGGGCCAACCCACCCCAGCCGGTGCCGATTTCCAGCAGGGTCATCCCCGGCTGCAATTGCAGGCGCTGACAGATCAGGTCCAGCTTGTGTACAGACGCTTCTTCAAGGGACGCATCCGGGTGGGGAAACACCGCACTGGAATACATCATGGTGCGATCAAGAAACAGGCTGAAAAAATCGTTGCCCAGATCATAGTGGGCAGAAATATTCCGGCGGGAACCTTGCAGTGAATTACGGTTGTAGCGATGCAGCATTTTCAGCGCCGGCTTGGACAGGGCCGCAAAGCCACCTTCCAGGGCTTGCATGGCATCCACATTGGCCGCGAAATAGCGAATCACCTTGATCAGGTCCGGGCTGGACCAGCCCTGCTCCATAAACGCTTCCGCCGCCCCCAGCGCCCCACCGCTCATCATCATGCTGTAGGTGCGCCAGTCGGCCAGTACGATGTGCCCCAGGTCATTAGCCAGAGCGTTATTGTCCCGCACGGCGGAACCAAGCATGACCGTATTACCATCTGGCTCATCGATACGCAGGCCACCCCGCGGCAGTTTCTCAAGCTGATTCAACACCAGCGTGCGCGCCACCGATTGCGGCCAACTCAGTGTGCCGGCCTGGTCACCTTTATTGTCAGAGGCTTTATCGCCAGACAGCATTTGTCTCACTCCCTGTTTCCTTGATCGCATTCATCGCGCTTGCCAGCGGGGTGGCCATGGAAGACCGCCCCCTTGCGCCACAGTTTGAAGGCCTGCCAGTAAATACGTTTCAGCGTGGCCAACCCCTGTGCACCAAACCGGAAAATGCCCTTACCCATCATCGCCGGTTCTGACGCAAATAATTGCAATTTCACCCCGGCCTTGAAGACGGGAACCTGGTTCTCCCGGTCCTCTAACCCTATTCGCAGATCGGGTAAGGCAACGTGAAGATCCCAGTGATATTGCAGCAACATGGGCAGGAAGGGGGAGACATGGAAGGCTTTGGGGTGATCAACCACCAGGGCGTCGTTATCACCACAAGAAAACGTGAGCGGGTAAAAGTGGCGCTCACGCCAGGGGGTATTCTGCACCTCGGCAATCATGCTGTCGGGCTGGCTTTGCCCTTCAGGAAAATGCAGGTACAGCACCAGCGGATTGAACAGGGAACCAAACGTACGCCACTGCCCCAGCATAAAGGTCCGCCCCCGGGACCAGTCCAACCCCAGAGTGGCGGCTTTTTGCTGCACTTTTTCCGCCAGCGGCACGCAACGGTCATCCAGGTAGTCCCGGTCACGGAACGTTACCGGTCGCCATGCCCGGCCCCAGGCCCAGTGTCGTCCCAGCAACTCATCAATTTTTTCCAGATCGCACCAGACCATCCACAGCGGGTAGTCAAAGCGATGCGTAAAGGGTTGCAAGCGCTGATGCCAGACCCGCCCCTGGGCAATGGCACAGGACATTACCGCCTGCTCTGCCGAGGCACGCATTACGCAGCACTCCCCGGCTGCGCTGTGCCAGCAATGCCTTCCACCACGTTCAACGCAGACACCACACCATCTTCATGAAAGCCATTGCGACACCAGGCACCGGCAAACCAGGTACCCCGTTTGCCGTTTTCTTTCAGCAATTGCTCCCGGGCCGCCACGGTGTGCGGAGTGAACAACGGGTGCGCAAAACGGTAGCGGGCCAGGATCTGTTCTTCATCAATAAGGTCGGTGGCATTGAGCGTCACACAGAACGTTTCCGGGGCGCTGATGCCCTGCAGGATATTCATGTTGTAGGTCACCTGAACCCGCTCCTGATCCTGTTCAAACAATAGAGCATTCCAGCTGGACCAGACCCGCTCGCGACGGGGCAAAAGCCGGGTATCCGTGTGCAAGACCACCTCATTGTCCTGATAACCCAATTGCGACAAGGCGTCTTTTTCTCGCGCATCCGGATCATCCAGCAATGCCAAAGCCTGGTCGCTGTGGCAGGCCAGCACTACCTGGTCAAAGTGCTGCTCTTTGCCCTGTGCGGTGACGTACACCCCGTGATGATCTCGACGTATCCCCTGCACCGGTGTGGCGATATGAAACGCGGCCTCACAACCGTCCACCAGTGGCTGCACATATTGATTGGAGCCGCCCGGCACCACAAACCACTGCGGGCGATCATTCAGCGACAGCAGGCCATGGTTCTGGAAAAACTGAATAAAGAACCGGGCAGGAAACACCTCCATCTGCTCCAGTGAGCAAGACCAGATAGCCCCGCCCATGGCCAGAATATAATCCCGACAAAAGCGCTCACCGTAACCGTGCTCACGCAAATATTGCCCCAGAGGAATGTCTCCCTCTGCGCTATTGAGCAAGGCCGGCGCCTGCTTGTTGAATCGCAAGATGTCACCAATAAAGCGCCAGTGTGATGAGCTGAACAGGTTGCGTTTTTGGGCAAACATGCCCCCCAGCCCGTCGCCACAATATTCCAGCCCGTTCTTCTGGTCGCTCACCGCAAAACCCATGGGCGTCGGCTGCCCCTGTATGCCCAATTCATCCAGCAGGCGCAGATAGTTCGGGTAGGTGCGGTCATTGAAGACGATAAACCCCACATCAATCGCGTATTCCCCGTGGGGCCGGGAAACCGGCACCGTACAGGTATGGCCACCCAGATAGTCATTGGCTTCAAACACCTCAACCTGATGGCCCGCTTTGGACAGATACCAGGCTGAGGTGAGCCCACTGATCCCGGCTCCGACGATGGCGATACGCTGACTCATGCCTTTTCCTTTTTGCTGTTACCCATGTTGTTTTCCATAGCCGAGCCCATGGATTGCGCCTGATCAAACTGTGTCTTGGCCGCCTTGAACGCGGTGGTCACCCGCTCACGCACCCCGGCATGGGGCACGATGGGTGGCGGATAATCCGGGGCCAGTAACGGTTGCTTCCAGGGCTCATGGATTTGCTTGCTGTCCAGCCCGTTTAGTTCCGGCACCCAGCGGGCAATAAAACGTCCCTGTGCATCAAAACGCTGGCTTTGGCGCACCGGGTTGAAGACCCGAAAATAGGGCACCGCATCCGTGCCCGCCGACGCGCTCCACTGCCAGCCCCCGTTGTTGGCCGCAAAATCCCCATCCAGCAGGTGTTCCATGAAAAAGGCTTCTCCGCGACGCCAGTCCAGCCAAAGATGCTTGCTGAGAAACATGGCTGTCACCATACGCAGCCGGTTGTGCATCCAGCCGGTGGCAACCAGCTGACGCATGGCCGCATCCACCAACGGGTAACCGGTACGCCCTTCGCACCAGGCGGTGAAGCGTTCGTCATCCTGGTCCCATTGCAACAGATCGGTTTCGGGTCGGAATGCCTGGCCGCGGCTGACACGGGGAAACTGCGCCATGATCTGCCGATAGAAATCCCGCCAGGCCAGTTCACCGATCCAGCACGCGGCACCGTCACGGCTTCCCGCATCTGCCATGGCCTGACTCGCCGCCCGGTAACAGCTGGCCACGGACAAGGTCCCAGCGGATAACGCCGCCGACAAACCACTGGTGCCCGCAATATCGGGAAAATCCCGCTGGCGGCGATAACCCGCCAGTGATTGCTCCACAAACTGGTGGAGCTGCTGCCAGGCGGCCTCTTCTCCAGATTGCCACTGCTGCGTTAAGGCCTCAGGTACGCTCAGGGATTTCAGGGCCCTGTCCACCACCGCAGCCCCGACAAAGTTACCGCAGTGATCAGATTCTGGCGGAGCCGGCGTCACCACCGGGTGATGGTCCGCCATCCAGACATCCCAGCGTTTCTTGTAGGCACCAAACACCGTGTAGGGGGTGCCTTTTCCGGTACGCAATGCGGCAGGCGGCACCAACACACCATCGTCGAATCCCTGCAGGCAAACACCCTGCCCACGCAACCGCTCTGCCACCGCTTTGTCGCGCTGTTTTTCGTTCAATGGGTACTCACGATTGCAGTACAGATGCGTCACACCGTGCTCTTGGGCAAACCGGGCCAGCACCTCCGGCACCGCAGCAAAGGTATCCGCCTCCAGCACATGCAGATCAATCCCGCGGCAGGCCAGTGCCTCCCCCAGCTCACGGACACTTTCCAGCACATACCAGCGCCGTAACGGCGCCACTTGATGGCGATCCCACTGCCCCTGGCACAGGCAGTACACCGCCAGTGCCCGTGGCCCCGATGACCGCTCTGACGATTCCGACAGGGCGGCCTGCAAGGGCGAGTGCGCGGCCACACGCAAGTCATTGCGATACCAGACCAGATTCATACGTGACTCCAGGATTGCTGCAGACGATCCAGCTCACTCGCCAGCGCCTGGCGGCGCCCGCTGAGCTGCGACACTTGCGTCGGCAACGGCATTGAGGACAAATCCAGGCCCCAGCAGGCTTCACTGAGGCCGCGGGCAGCGGCCATACCGATTGGCTGACGCTCCACCGCAGTCGGCCAGCGATCCATCACCCAAAGCACACCACCCGCTCGCCCTGCCATACCTTCCACGACACTGCGTGCCTGGCCCGCAGCCAGGTTAGCGGCCAGGCACCAGAGGGGGCGGTTTAATACCATCGCCAGTTCCAGGGCCGGCAAAGCGCCCCCCACCGGCACCAGCAGCCAGCCGGCCTCCCGGCGCCGTGGCGCCAGCGACAATGCCCGCGACGACCACTTAGCCATAAGCACGCTATCCAGCACGGTCAGCAGCCCACCCAGCGACGGGGTGGCCGCCAGTTGCGCCCGCAATGGATCACAAAACTGCTCCAGCACCAGCGCATGGCTGTAATCGTTCAGCAACCCGTTGAGCAACTGCTCCAGACGGCGGGTATTAAGTGATTCCAGCGCCGTCACGGCCGCAACGGCAGCCTCCTGCCAGGGGCCATCTCTCGACTCATAGCGAGCACTGGCCGCCGTGTCCGGCTGGGCCAGCAAGCCCGCCACCTGACTGATCGGTACGCCCCGCTCCAGCCACTGCTGAATCTGCTGGATACGGGCCATATCGGCCTCGCTGTAACGCCGGTGGCCTTTTTCGGTCCGGCCAGGGGACAGCAAGCCATAACGGCGCTCCCAGGCCCGCAGGGTGACCGCCGGGATACCACAGCGCGTGCTGACCTGCTGAATACTGACGCCATCGGCTTGCGGAGCAAGCAGCGGGGAAACCTCCACCGAGTCACTCATACCCGGTTTCTCAGCCCCAGCGGATCGGGGTACGGCGACAGATAACGCTGCTGGGCCAGGTACGGCTGATCCGTTTTGCGCAGCGCCCCGCGCAGCAACGTCATCGGCACCACCAGGGGCACCTCTTCACGCAGGTAGGCATCAATCTGCTCGTTGATCAGTGCCCGGTCGGCATCTCCCAGGTCCTGGCGCAGAAACCCGGCCAGGTGCTGCAAGGTATTCACGTGCGCCCCGCGGGAGACCCGCTTCTTCATGGCGGTCATAACCGCCTGGATATAATCCCCGGCAATCTCGTCCAGCGGGCGCGCCTTCATGTCCGCCAGCATGGGACCCAATTCACGGTAGGTTTTCTGACAATGCGCCAGTAGCTGGAATTTGTGTCGGCTATGGAAGGCGATCAGTTGCTGGGCAGTAAGCTCCCGCTCCATCATCTGGCACCAGTCGTCATACAGAAAAACGCGCTCAATGAAATTCTCCCGCAGGGTCGCATCATTCAATCGCCCCTCTTCTTCCAGCGGCATCAGCGGGTAGCGCTCTGCCAGCGCCGCCGCGAACAACCCGCTGGCATCACGGCGCTGCACATTGCCGGCAGCGTTATAAACACGGATTCGCTCCATCCCGCAGCTGGGAGATTTGGCCATCAGGATATAACCGCGCAGGGGCGCCAGAGACGGCAGCGTACGGTCAATGAAATCCTGCATCAGCGCGGTGCAATCGCGTTCCCCGTCCGTGGTGAGCAGGCGCAGGGCCTCGCTGCCCGGCTCCGGTTCTGTCTGGGCCGGCTCGACAAGATGCATGGCCTTGCGCGGCGCCGGCATGCCCGCCCCCATTTCCGGGCACAGCGAGCGGAATTCAAAGTACGACGACAGCACCTCGGTACAGTAGCGGGAATGCTTGTGCCCCTTGTCATGACGCACTTCCAAGCCCATCAGACAAGCACTGATCCCCACCGGAATACGCACCCCGGGCAACGTCGACAACGATGATGATTGAGCACTGTCCATGGAGCGACCTCACTGGTTGCAGGAAAGAGCATCACGATGCACGGGCTCTTTCAGGTTGTACACGAAGAAAACCTTGTACAACTTTAACCTGTCACTCTGTCAACGACCTGTGAATGCGGCCATCCACCTATCCATCACGTGCCTGCAAGACAACAATCACAAAGATGCAATCGCCGAGCCCTATGCTTATACTTCCCGCAACACTGACATTATGGACAGTATAATGCGTATTCTTGTCTGCGGTGGCCGCGATTTTGACAACCATGCCCTGCTGGAGCAGACCCTCTGCCGCCTGCACCGGGATGACACCCTAAGCCTGTTGATTCACGGCAACGCCAGCGGCGCCGACCGCCTGGCAGGCCAGTGGGCCCACAACCACGGCATCGACCAGGTGAGCTACCCCGCCAACTGGAAAGCCCATGGGCGGGCCGCCGGCCCCATGCGTAACCGCCGCATGCTGCATCATGGTCGCCCACAGGGCGTCATCGCCTTCCCTGGCGGGCGTGGCACTGCACACATGGTGGAGCTGGCTGAATTGGCTGGCCTGCCCGTGTGGAAGCCTGCGGAGGAACACGACAACCGCTTGTTTCAACGCACGGGAGAACTGCAGCGCTGATCGATCGCTGCCCGCACAGAACATCGGAGGAAGGGAGAAGAGAAGCCGGGAGGCTGAAACGAAAAAGGGCCCGCCGTAGGCGAGCCCTTTAAATATGGTGGGTCGTGCTGGATTCGAACCAGCGACCAATTGGTTAAAAGCCAACTGCTCTACCAACTGAGCTAACGACCCGCTCCCGAAGGAGGCGCAAATAATACGGATTTATTTCTGGGTGACAAGGGGTTAACCGAAATTTTTTCCGCTTTATTGATAGTTTGTTGGATCTTTAACCAATGCATCCTCGAACCCCTGGCTGCGCAAGCGGCAGCTGTCGCATTTGCCACAGGCATTGCCATTCTCGTCAGCCTGATAGCAGGACACCGTGAGCCCGTAATCCAGCCCCAGCGCTACCCCCTGCTGAATAATCTGCGCCTTGCTCAGGTGCATCAACGGGGTCTCGATCTGCATCGGCCGGCCTTCCACCCCGGCCTTGGTGGCCAGGTTGGCCATGGACTGGAACGCCTCGATAAAGGCCGGGCGGCAATCCGGGTAACCGGAATAGTCCACCGCATTCACGCCAATAAAAATGGCTTGTGCATCAACCACTTCTGCCAGACCCAACGCCAATGACAGGAACACGGTGTTGCGCGCCGGCACATAGGTCACCGGGATGCCTGCGCCACCGTCTTCCGGCACATCGATAGAATGATCGGTCAGGGCGGAGCCGCCGATATTGCCCATGCCCAGCTCAATAACGCGGTGGCTCAGTGCCCCCAGCGCCCCGGACACCTGCACCGCCGCATCCAGCTCCGAGCGGGTCCGCTGGCCATAATCAAAGGCGATGGTATGGCATTCATAGCCCTGGTCCCTGGCAATGGCCAGGCAAGTGGCAGAATCCAGGCCACCGGATAGCAACACCACGGCTTTTTTCATGGCAAGGCTCCTTAATTACTCATTACTTGAAGGCTCTCGGGCTTTACGTCAGGCATCGTGCGTCTGGCACCAATCAACGCCCCCGGGCATCATTCCAAAGGTATTTATGCAGCTGTAACTGAAAACGGACCGGCAAGCGATCTGCCACAATCCAGTCCGCCAATGCTCCCGGCGCCAGACCGTCCTGCACCGGCGAAAACAGCACATCGCTGACCCGTTTATGCAGCTGGTGCTGGTCCAGCATGAAACGCGCCCAGTCATAGTCCTTGCGATCCGCCAGCACGAACTTCACCTGATGGTGCGCCTTGAGCAGGGGGATATTCTCCAGACGATTATTGTGCTGTTCCCCGGAGCCCGGCGCTTTCAGGTCCATGACCACAGAAACGCGCTCATCCACTCCGGCAATATCCATGGCACCACCGGTCTCCAGGCTCACCTGGTAACCGTCATCACACAGCGCCGTAAGCAACGGCAGGCAATTCGGCTGGGCCAGCGGTTCGCCACCGGTCACCGTCACGTAGTGCGCCCCATGGGCGGCTACCTGCTCGCGAATCGCCGCCAAGGTCCATTTCTCCCCTCCGGAAAAGGCATATTCCGTATCACACCAGACACAGCGCTGCGGGCAGCCGGTCAGGCGCACGAAGACCGTCGGGCAGCCCACGGTGCGGGATTCACCCTGTAGGGAATGGAAAATTTCGGTAAGACGGAGTTCCACAACATCTCCTGAGGGCCCCTTAATCGTCGGTTGGGGCGGAAATGCGCGGATTCTATCACCTTTACCGGCCTCTGTGCCGCCGGTAAAGGGACAGGAAGGGGTTACGGGTTGAGCTGGTCCAGCAGGCTCTTGGCCTGGCCGGCTTCGCTGCTATCCGGGTATTGCTTGATCAGCTTGTGCAGATTGACCTTGGCGGGCGAAACCTCACCGGCCTTGGCCTGCATGACGGCCAGAATATAGAGGCTTTTCGGGGCCTTGCTATGGTCCGGGTAATCGTCGGCCACCGCCTGAAAATGGCCTTCCGCCTTCTTCAAATCCGGCTCTTTCTGGTCACTGTATAGCTTGCCCGCCCAGAAATGGGCGTTGGCCCGGGACATTCCCTGCGGGAATTCACCCAGATACGCCTCGAAACCGGCAATGGCACCCTTGAAGTCACCACTGACCAATTTGTCTTTGGCGGCATTATAGGCGGCACGGTCCGCTTCCGGGTCATTATCCCCTTCAGCGCCGTCCTCTGGCTGCTCGGTCTGTCCCCGCTCAGCCAGCGTATTAATTCGGGTATCCAGATCCAGATAACGCTCACGCTCGGCTTCCTTGAGAGTGGAAAGCTCGTGGCGCAGTTCTTCCAGCTGACCCTGCAGCTGCTGAATCTGTTCTTCAAACTGTTGCTGCTGTTGCATCAACACCATCAACCCATCCTCGTTCACCGCAGCAGACGGTGCGGAGGTATTGCGCATTTGCGATTGCGCCTGGGCGAGGCTGCGCTCTTCAACGGCCAGCGGCCCAGTACTCTGTGCATGCGCACAGAGCACCAGGGAGCTGAGCATCGCGCCTGCGAACAGGCGCGCTGTCATCACTACCTTCATGCCTTACGGACGGCCGGACAGGTAGTTGATTTCTACGCGGCGGTTCTTGGCCCAGTCCATTTCACCGTGGCCAAAGGCTGCCGGCTTCTCTTCACCGTAGGAAACGATTTCCAGCTGTGAGGAAGCAACACCTTGTACGCGCAGGAACTTCTCTACCGCTTTGGAACGACGCTCGGACAGAGCAACGTTGTATTCACGGGTACCGCGCTCATCAGCGTGACCTTCCAGACGAATTTTCGCGTTAGCGTTGTTCTTCAGGTAAGTCGCGTGGGCACGCAGGGTTTCGAAAGCCGCAGCCGGAACGGTGTTGCTGTCGAACGCGAAGTAGATAACGCGAGAATCGGTAGTACCGTCATAGTTGGACGGATGGTTGTAGAAGTTGTCAGCAGTCAGCGGGATGCTGCTGGTGTCCGGCTTAACCGGCTCTGACGGCTCAACCGGAGTCACCGGAGAAGTGTCAGTCTGCTGAGACATGTTGTCAGTCGCAGAAGTATCGTCTTCAGTCGGGGTGCTGGAACAGGCTGCCAGGGCAGCTGCCAACACAATGGCAAACAGCGGGTTAAGTAATGAACGCATGCGAAAAGCTCCTATAATTTCCTAGTATTGGACTCCGAGAACCACTCAGAGGAACGGCGACCATGCCGGTTCTCTGACTTCCCCTTCCTTCGACGGCAGCTCAACTTTCACTCTGCCATCGATGGATACGGCTTCCAGAACCCCCGTTCCCCCGTGTTGCGTCCCGTAAATTACCATACTTCCATTGGGCGCAACACTGGGCGATTCATCCATATCGGTGCGGGTCACAATATTAAATGTGCCGCGCTGGAGGTCCTGCACACCGACATTGAAATTTCCATTTCGCCGGTGCACATAAACGAGATAGCGACCGTCGGGGGTGACATCCGAGCGCGCATTATAGGCGCCCTGGAACGAAACCCGCCGGACCGACTTATCATTTATGTTCAGTTTGTAAATCTGTGGGCCACCGGAACGGCTGGAGGTAAACACCAGGTGCTCACCATCCGGTAACCAGCGCGGCTCGGTATCAATGCCGTAATTGTTGGTTAACCGGGTCAGTGCCTTGGTCGACAGATTCAACATATAAATTTCGGGATTACCGTCCCGCGACAACGTTAACGCCAGCTTCTGGCCATCCGGTGACCAGTCAGGGGCACCGTTGATGCCGCTGAAACTGGACACTTTTTCCCGCTCGGTGGTGGCCAGGCTGTGAATATAAATGGCCGGGCGTCCCTGGTCTTCAAAAGAAACGTAAGCAATTTTCCTGCCATCCGGTGACCAGGTAGGGCTCATGATCGGCTCTTTACTACGCAGAATCGTGGTCACACGATGGCCATCCGCATCCGCATATTGCAACTGATACGGGTTGGCATCATGACGATTGTGTGTCACATAAAGAATCTTGGTGGAAAAGGCACCGGGAATACCGGTGAGCTGTTCGTAGATACGGTCACTGATGGCATGGGCCACATCGCGCAGCTGCGACTCTGGCGGACGATAGGTTTCCGACATCAGTTTTTTCTGCCGGGCCACATCGAACAGCGCATAGCTGACTTCATAACCACCGGTTTCCTGGCGCTTCATGCTGCCCGTGATCACGTATTCCGTGCCCAGCACCTTGAAGTCCCGGTAGATCATTTCCTGTTCATTACGGGGCCGGCTGAGCATGTCTTCCGGCGGCAGCGGCTTGAACTGGCCACTGCGATGCAGGTCGGCCTGAATAATCTCGGACACATCTTCCGGCGCATTTTGCGCGCCATCAAAGGGCACGACTGCGATCGGCACCGCGTCCACGCGCCCTTCTGTTACCTTGATCAACAACTCAGCCTGGGCATTTACCATCCACAGGGCGGCCATCAGGGCGATGCTGACTTGTGTCCACACTTTGCGTTTACAGGTTTGCTGCATCCTTAACACACTTCTCATTGTGCAACTCCAGGATCAAATTCGATCACCAGTGAGCGAAACTGTTCGTTAAACAGCTGGCCATCCGGTACCGGTAGCGGGCTGGCCAACTTGACGGCATTCATGACCGATTCGTCGAAATCCGGGTAACCACTGCTTTGTGCCACCGATACATTGATCACTTCACCGCCCGGGATCATCTGTATTTTAACCCGCGTGGTGATGTCATCCCGGTTACGGTAATTGCCGGGAATCCGCCAACGCTGCCCCACATGGGCGGCGATGGCGTCGGTAAAACTGGCCACTTCAGCGTCAGCCTGATCCGCATTGCTGGCCGCTTCCTGATCGGGCTGATCAGACGCCTTGCTCTGCCTGTCCGTTTCCAGCTCTTCCTCCGCCAGCATTTCTTCCACGCTGGGAGTGTCAATGTCGGGCACTACCGGTTTCGGATCCGGTTTGGGCGCTGGCTTCGGGTCCGGCTTCTTCACCGGATCCGGTTTTTTTTCCGGCACAGGCTTGGGCTTGGGTTTTGGCTTGGGCTTGGGCTCCGTTTTCGGTTCAGGCTTGGGTTTCGGTTTCGGTTTCGCTGCCGGCTTGGGCGTCGGCTTCACTTCCGTTTTTGGCTTCGCCACGGGCGCCTTCTGTTGTTTCGAGCGCTCCACCATGGTGGCCTTTACATGGGGCGGCACCACGGGGGCCTTGTGCAGAGACGGGTCCGTGCTCCAGCTAAACACCAGCAACCCGAATACCAGCAGGTGGATAAACAGCGTGAACAGCAACCCAACGCGGCGATCACTCATTGCGTCCCTGCGGTTCTGTCACCAACCCCAGCTGGGAAATACCCGCTTCCTGTAACGCGCCCATCAGCGACACCACCCGGGCATAGGCCACGTTGCCATCGCCTTCCACCAGAAACAGGGTGGACGGCTTGTGCTTGTGGATACGCAGCACATGGCCTTTCACGGTTTCCAGACTGGAAGATTTCTGGCTCTCGCCACCCACATCGATGAAATAGCTGCCATCGGCGGTAACGGAAATGATCACCGGTTCGTTCTTGGTGGTATCAATGGGGTCGCTGTTACTGTCCGGCAGGTCCACATTGATGCCCTGGGTCATCATCGGCGCCGTGGCCATGAAGATCACCAGCAGTACCAGCATCACATCGATGTAGGGCACCACGTTCATCTCGGCAACGAGCTTGCGCGGCACCCGTATCTTTACGCCGCTCATGCTCATGCTCCGCGCCCGTGGGCCTGACGGTGAAGTACGGAAGAAAACTCTTCCGCAAACATCTCATTTTCCGTCAGCAGGGCGTCGCTCTGGGCGGAGAAGCGGTTATAAGCCATCACCGCCGGGATCGCCGCGAACAGGCCAATGGCCGTGGCAATCAACGCTTCTGCAATACCCGGAGCCACCACACTGAGGGTCGCCTGCTTCACGTTGGCCAGCGCCATAAAGGAGTTCATGATGCCCCAGACGGTACCAAACAGGCCCACATAGGGACTGGTAGAACCGACCGTGGCCAGAAACGGCAAGTGTTTGGTCAGGCGAGTCTGCTCACGCTGCAGGGCCACGCGCATGGCCCGTTGAGCACCATCCATGACCGCTTCGGCACCACGGGTACTTTTGGAAAGCCGAACAAATTCCTGAAAACCGGCACGGAAAATGGCTTCAGTGCCGGAGTCCACATCCGGGTCCTTGCGGCTCTGGTTGTAGAGGGACGCCAGATCATCGCTGGACCAGAACTTTTCCTCAAAGGCACGGCCCGCACGATGGGCACGGCCGAGCACCCGGAAACGGCCCACAATCATGTACCAGGACGTCAGTGACGCCAGAATCAACAGCGCCATCACCAGCTGCACCACCACGGTGGCATTGCTGATCAAACTGACGACAGACATGTCGGATGCCTCAACCATGTAGCCCTTCTCCTTTGCTGGCCGCGCTAAATTTTTTATACAGTGCCGGCGGAAGTGCCGACGGCTTCAGGGTATCGGCGCTCACGCAGGCCACTTTAATCTCTGCCTGGCAGATTAAGGCGCCCGTTTTACGCACCTGCTGATCAAACACCAGCGTGGCCTTACCCAGTTTTTTCAATGAGGCTGTCACCGTCAGCGCATCATCAATACGTGCCGGTTGGCGATACTGCACATTGGCGGAATGCACCACAAACTGAAAGTTTTCATCCGCCAGCGCATAGTGCTGATAGCCCAGCGTGCGCAGAAACTCGGTGCGCGCCCGCTCCATGAATTTCAGATAATTCACGTAATAGACAATGCCACCAGCATCAGTGTCTTCGATGTAGACGCGCACCGGCAGGGTAAATTCCCCGTTTTCCTGATCTTTTTCAATCATTAAACAAATCACCGTCACGGCGGGGACGCTGCAGGCCAAAATGGCGCCAGGCATGATTGGTCACCGCCCGCCCGCGCGGGGTGCGCTGAATGAAGCCCTGCTGAATCAGGTAAGGCTCCACCACCTCTTCCAGGGTGCCGGAGTCTTCATTGAGCGCCGCCGCCAGGGATTCCAGCCCCACCGGCCCGCCATCAAATTTGTGCATTATCATGTCCAGCAAGCGGCGGTCGGTGCCATCCAGGCCACAACTATCCACTTCCAGCATGTCCAGAGCCCGCTGAGCGATGTCTTCGGTAATGCGGCCATCGCCTTTCACTTCGGCGTAATCACGCACTCGACGCAACAGGCGATTGGCAATACGGGGGGTTCCCCGGGCCCGGCGTGCCACTTCCATGGCTCCCGCCTTTTCAATGGGGATGGCCAGGATGTCGCAGGCGCGGCTGACAATGTCGGACAGGTCATCCACGGAATAGAATTCGAGGCGTTGCACAATGCCGAAGCGATCGCGCAATGGAGCGGTGAGCAAACCGGCGCGGGTGGTCGCCCCCACCAGGGTAAACGGCGGCAGGTCCAGCTTGATCGAGCGAGCGGCCGGGCCTTCACCGATCATGATATCCAGCTGATAGTCTTCCATGGCCGGGTAGAGAATTTCCTCTACCACCGGAGAGAGGCGGTGGATTTCATCCACAAACAGCACGTCGCCCTCTTCCAGATTGGTCAGGATAGCCGCCAGATCTCCGGCTTTTTCCAACACCGGACCGGATGTGGACTTGAGTTCGCAGCCCATTTCACGGGCAATAATGTGCGCAAGGGTCGTCTTGCCGAGACCCGGCGGGCCAAATATAAGGGTATGGTCGAGCGCTTCATCGCGGCCGCGCGCGGCATCAATAAAGATTTCCAGGCGCTCGCTGACTTTCGCCTGCCCGTGATAATCCGCCAGGCTGGCCGGGCGAATGGCCCTGTCCTGTTGCTCTTCGTGGCTGCCAACCGCAGCCGCGGTAATGACTCGTTCGTTATCCATGCCTGCGGCGGGCTTGCCTCTACATCGTTGAATGTGGCTAGCGTAGCGCACCCTGATACCGAACTGCTATTACTGTTATCACAAAGTGAAAGGCGATATCAGGGTGCAGCGCTAGCGGGCCAGGCTTTTGAGCGCCTTGCGGATTAATTGTTCACTGCTGAGGCCATCCTCATCCGCGGCTTTGGCCACCGCCGCGGATGCATCCTTGTTGCGATAGCCCAGCGCTTCCAGGGCGGCAATGGCATCGCTACGGGCGTCATCGGGCTGTCGGGTATCCACCAGACCGGGCAGATTCACCGGGCCGCCGTCAATTTTGTCGAGCCGATCGCTCATTTCGATCACCAGCCTCTCGGCGGTTTTCTTGCCAATGCCCGGCACCTTCACCAATGAGGTCGTGTCCTGATCCTGAATACAGCGTGCCAGCCGATCCGCTTCGATGCCGGACAGAATCGCCAAGGCCATTTTCGGCCCCACGCCGTTCACCTTGATCAAGGCACGAAACAACTCTCGTTCATAACGGTCGGCAAAGCCATACAACAGCTGGGCGTCTTCGCGGACCACAAAATGGGTATGCAGGGTCAGTTCTGCGCCCGCGTCGGGCAGGTCGTAGAACACGGTCATGGGGGCTTCCACTTCGTAGCCAACGCCGCTCACATCCAGCAGCAATACCGGAGGGCGTTTTTCCAGCAAGGTTCCGCGAAGTTGTCCGATCATGGGGTTATCCGTGTTGTTAACGTGTAATTAAAGGCGCCAGCTTAACGAAGCCGCCCTCGCCTGACAGCCGTGGCACCGCCCATTCTGGCCAGAGAAACACGCATATGCGCGTGGCAGAGGGCGATGGCCAACGCATCAGCAGCATCTTCCTGGGGGCGCTGTTCCAGCTTCAACAGGTACTTCACCATTTCCCCCACCTGATTCTTTTCCGCCCCACCTTTGCCAACCACTGCCTGTTTTACCTGGCGAGCGGAATATTCGAACACCGGAACATGGGCCTGCATGACCGCAGCAATGGCAGCCCCCCTGGCCTGGCCCAGTTTCAGGGCGGAATCCGCATTGCGCGCCATAAAGACTTTTTCAATGCTGACTTCCGCCGGGCCGAATTCTTTCACCACCTGATCAATGCCCGCGAATATTTCCCCCAGGCGCGGCGGCATCTCCTTGTGGGTGGTAGTGATGGTACCGAATGCCACGGCCCGGGAGCGGTTCCCCACCTGCTCTACCAACCCGTAACCGGTACGGCGCGAGCCGGGATCAATGCCTAAAATAAGCGCCATATTTCTCTGACCGATAATGAAAAGACAGCTGCCTGATAGCTGGCCCAGTTCTACCCGAGCACTGTCCAAATGTCCAGCTTCTAGCTTCTAGCTTCTAGCTTCTAGCTTCTAGCTTCTAGCTTCTAGCTTCTAGCTTCTAGCAAGATTGTGGCCCGACACCAAAATGCACAAGCTGAATAACAGAAAACCCCGACATAGCGGGGTTTTGGTTTTCCTCGTAGCTAGCCGCTCGCCGCTAGTTAGCTATTCTTCCGGCGCCGGCCAGCTGGCGTTGGTATAGACGTTCTGCACGTCATCCAGATCTTCCAGCATGTCGATCATCTTCTGCACGGTTTCCGCGGTATCGGCATCCATTTCCGCTTCCGTGGACGGGTGCATGGTGACTTCCGCTTCGGCGAACTCCAGCCCGGCTTCGCGCAGGGCATCAACCACTTCACCGAAACTCTTGTCCGGTGTGGTGGTGACCACAAAGCCGTCATCGCCCACTTCTTCCACGTCTTCTGCGCCAGCTTCCAGAGCCACTTCCATCAACTTCTCTTCGTCTACCCCCGGCTCAAAGAAAATTTCGCCACGCTTGGTGAACAGGAAGGCCACAGAACCGCTGGTACCCAGATTACCGGCGAACTTGGAAAAGGCATGGCGCACTTCGGCCACGGTGCGGTTCACGTTATCGGTCATGGTTTCTACCAGGACCGCCACGCCGCCCTTGCCGTAGCCTTCATAGGTGATTTCGTCCATGTTGCCGTCGTCATCACCGCCGGCACCACGCTTCACGGCCCGGTCGATGGTGTCGCGGGTCATGTTCTGCCCCAACGCCTTGTCGATAGCCGCGCGTAGACGCGGATTATCGTTGGGTTCGCCGCCACCCATCTTCGCGGCCACGGTGAGCTCACGAATCAGCTTGGTAAAAATCTTGCCGCGTTTGGCATCCTGGGCCGCCTTGCGGTGTTTGATGTTGGCCCACTTACTATGTCCTGCCATATTACCTCCGCCAGCACGCAGCACGCGTCACGCAACACATTTGCGGCACGCTTGTTTGCGTGAAGCGTGCTGCGTGGTGCATGCCTGCGTCTTTCTATATCAACCTTCTTCTTTTCGTACCTGTACGCCTACTTCACGCAGCTGTTTGTTGTCCACCGGTGACGGCGCGTTGGTCATGGTGCACGCTGCGGTCTGGGTCTTCGGGAAAGCAATCACGTCACGGATCGACTCACAGCCCGTCATCAGCATGACCATGCGATCCAGGCCGAAAGCCAGACCACCGTGGGGCGGCGCGCCGTACTTCAAGCCGTCGAGCAGGAAGCCAAACTTCTCGTCCGCTTCTTCATCGGAAATGCCCAGCGCTTCGAACACGGTGCGCTGCATGGCCGGGTTGTGGATACGGATGGAACCGCCACCCAGCTCGGTGCCGTTGAGCACCATGTCATAGGCCCGCGACAGCGCTTCCGCCGGGTTGCTCTTGAGCTCTTCCGCGCTACAGCTGGGCATGGTGAAGGGGTGATGCAGGGCGTGGTACTGCCCTTCGTCTTCCTCGAACATGGGGAAGTCCACTACCCACAACGGTGCCCACTCGCCTTCAACCAGGTTCAGGTCGTGACCCACTTTAACGCGCAGAGCGCCCAGGGCCTCGTTGACGATCTTGGCCTTGTCGGCACCGAAGAAGATCAGGTCGCCGGTCTCGGCGCCGGTGCGCTCAAGAATGCCCTTGATGGCATCGTCGGTGAGGAATTTCAGGATCGGCGACTGCAGGCCTTCTGCGCCAGACGCCAGATCATTGACCTTGATGTAAGCCAGGCCCTTGGCACCATAGATGCTGACGAACTTGGTGTAACCGTCGATATCCTTGCGCGACAAGGAACACCCCCCCGGCACTCTCATGGCCGCCACCCGGCCTTTCGGATCGTTGGCCGGGCCGGAGAATACCTTGAAGTCCACACCGGCCAGCAGATCGGCGATGTCGATCAGCTCCAGCGGAATACGCAGGTCCGGCTTGTCGGAACCAAAACGCTGCATGGCTTCAGAGAACGGCATGCGCGGAAAGTCCGGCAGCTCCACATCGAGCAATTCTTTAAACACCGAACGCACCATCCGCTCGGTAATCCCCATGATGTCTTCTTCCTCTACAAAGGAAGCTTCCAAATCAATCTGGGTAAACTCCGGCTGGCGATCGGCGCGCAGGTCTTCGTCACGGAAACACTTGGCAATCTGGTAGTAACGATCAAAACCCGCCACCATCAACAGCTGCTTGAACAGCTGCGGAGACTGCGGCAACGCAAAGAAGCTGCCGGGATGGGTCCGGCTGGGTACCAGATAGTCACGGGCCCCTTCCGGGGTAGCGCGGGTCAGGATCGGGGTTTCCACGTCCATGAAACCTTCGCCTTCCAGGAAGGCACGGACCACATGGGTCAGACGCGAACGAAACTGGAAGTTTTTCAGCACTTCCGGGCGGCGCAGGTCCATATAGCGGTACTTGAGGCGCACCTCTTCACCGGCGGCGGAATGGGCATCCAGCTCAAACGGCGGCGTCTCGGCCTCATTGAGGATAGTCAGTTCCTTGCCCAGCACTTCGATGTCACCGGTGGACATCTTGCTGTTACGCACCGCTTCGTCGCGCATGCGCACCCGGCCGCTCAGGCGCACGACATACTCGCTGCGCACTTTATCGGCCAGGGCAAAAGCTTCCACCGTATCCGGGTCGAAGACCACCTGGACCAGACCATTGCGATCGCGCAGGTCGAGGAAGATCACCCCACCATGGTCACGGCGGCGACTGACCCAACCGCAAAGCTCTACTGTTTCTCCGTCGTGGGAGGCTCGCAAATCACCGCAATAATGGCTTCGCATGCTTAACGTCCGCTTCTATTCTGATTACGCCGTCCGGCTCATTGAAGGCGATCCCAGGCTCGCTGGAACCTGCCCCGACGCCGGACCACTGAAAAAGGCGCCACAGTATAGCGATTCAACCGTCCCCGAGCCATGCCAGACGGCGATTCACTGCCAAACGGGCCACATGCCTACCTAATTTCACAAAATACCTTGAAAAATAGTGTCTCAACGCCTTGTGCCCTGAAAATCCATGGCATATAAAAGATGCGAACCCTATCAGGGGGCCACTGTGTTGTGCAGTCCAGGGCCACACCTGACAAGGAAGCACCGCCGGTTATCCGCACCATTGCGGAACCAATACAACATCAGGAAGACACCAATAAGGGGTAAGCAATCCATGGCTGCAAAGAAAAAGACAGCTGCTAAAGCATCCAGCGCTACAGCGGCTCGCAAGGTGAAAACCATCACCGAACCGATGAACAAAACCCAGATCGTTAACCAGATCAGTGAAACCACCGGCCTGACCAAGAAAGACGTCAACGCGGTTTTCGACGAACTTGCCGATATCATGGAAGGTCACCTGAAAAAGCGTGGCGCCGGCCAGTTCACCCTGCCGGGCCTTCTGAAAATCGTGACCCAGAAAAAACCCGCCACCAAAGCACGCAAGGGCATCAACCCGTTCACCGGGGAAGCCACCACCTTCGCAGCCAAACCTGCCCGCACCATGGTCAAGGTTCGCCCGCTGAAGAAACTGAAAGACATGACCGCCTGATTCATGCTCCACCACCGGGTGCCTGGCGCCCGGTGGGCTCTCCCCGCCCATTTCATCGCGCCACCCCTGACTTGTTTGCCCCACGCTGGCCCCCAAAGGCCGCAAGCCTCTATAATGCCGCCGCATACGGAGGAGATCCCCATGGCTGAACGTAAAGACAAGCAGAAGGTGATCGGCGAGCCGATGACCGATGAACAGATTGCAGTATTTCTCGATTTCCCTCCTGAAGAGGGCGTAAACGGGGACTTCCACTTGCTGGAAAAAGCGTACCGCGCCCTTCGCGCGGAGGATTTCGCCCGCTTTCTGACGTTTTTCAAGGACCAGAACCGGGATCTGGATGCCCGTGATCCACAAGGTCGCACCTTGCTAGACCTGGTTACCCAGCACCCGAAAGGCAACGATTACGCGCAGGCCCTGCGCGATGCCGGCGCCACCGCCTGATTCCCGCCCCTCCCCCTCACCTGCCCGGTGCAAACCGGGCAGGCATAACAACGTTACACTCCAGTCAGCAAACTCATACTGACCAGAACTTGTTCACATCCCGCCCGCATGGCATTGTTATGCCATACAGGGCTATCGGGGCCCGGCGAACCTGTTCGCCTACAAACACAACAACAACAAGAGCTGTAAAACACCATGGCAGCATATTCTGTACCGTTCTGGCGCTCTCTGTGCCTGATCGCGCTCTGCGCTATCAGCTTGCAACTCCATGCGGCCCGCGATGACGAGGCCGACGACGAAATGGACGAAGTCACCCCGGAAGAACTGCAAATGCAGGAAATCCCGGTGGATGAACGTATTTTCGTCGAAAAATGGAACGAGGTGCCTTACAAGAAAAGCTACTTCACCTATACCGACAAGCAAATCCGCGACAAATGGGAATACCTGATGCGCGGCCTGAAGGTGCCCTACCCATCCGCCGCTTACATGAAGGAACAGTTCGAAAAGTACCCCTTCATGAAAGAGGATATCAAAGACTGGAACGGTGATTATCAGGTGCTGGAGGCTCGCAGCCTGCAGGTATGGCGCAAGTTCTTTGCCGGCGACTTCCAGGAAGCCCGCGAAGAAGGTCTCAAACTTGGCCCCATCGGCAAGATTCCTGCCCTGTTTTCCCAGCTGATGTACGCCATCTATCTCGCTGATCGTCAGAGCACCAAATACATGATGCTCCAGGACGTGGCCAACCAGGCACAAGAGTACTTTGATGACATGGAAGAAGCGGCCGACGATCCTGCGGTGGCCCCCATTGTCGCCTCGGTGAAACTCGGTTACGCCTACGCCATTGCCCGCATCGCGGAAGAATCTCCGGTGCCGATCGTGGTCGCCCGCCGTTATATCGGCAAGATCAAGAACAGTGCTGAAGAGGTGGTTGAGATCATGCCCGAACAACCGCTGGCCCATGCCTTCCGCGCCGGCGTGGACGCCGGCATCATGCGCCGGGTGGGCAAGTTCACCGGCCGCATGACCTATGGCGCGCGCACCACCACGGTGGAAGAATCCTTTGCTGACGCCCTGAAGCTGGCCCCGGATATTCCCATCGTCAATTACGAATACGCCAACGCGCTGATCTACATGAACCGCAAACGTGACCTGAACGAAGCGATCAGCTACCTGGAAAAAGCCATGAAGATCCGCCCGGAATTTTCCATGGATGCGCTGGACGTTATGTACTCCTACAAGCGCCTGCAGGAAGTGCGCCTGTATGCGCTTAACTTCCGCAGTTTCCGCAAGTTCGAAAAACTGCGTCGCAAGTTCAGCAAGAAAACAGACCGGAACCTGACCAGCATTATCAGCGACCCGCTGAGCATGGATATGCTGAACAACCCGGACAAATACATCCTGCCAGAGCGCAACTAACAGGCGACACATGTCCCTCTACGAAGACAAGCTGTTCCCGGTATTACTGGATTGGGCCACCCGTCCGGTCTACCGGGACCGGCAACGGCTGCTGGCCCAGGCCAGCGGCCGGGTTTTGGAGCTGGGCGTCGGCACCGGCGCCAACTTCCCTTTCTACAGCCATACCGCCACCGAAATTCATGGCATCGAGCCGGCCGGCGGGCTACTCACCCTGGCCCGCGACAGTGCACAACAATGCGATGCCCCTGAACGCTTTCACATCCAGGAAGGCGATGCTCAACAGCTGCCCTACCCGGACCAGCATTTCGATACGGTAATTGCCTGCCTGGTGTTCTGCACCATTCCGGACCCGGACCTGGCGGCGCGGGAAGCCTTCCGCGTCCTCAAACCCGGCGGTACCCTGCTGTCACTGGAGCACGTACTCAGCGAACGCCCCTGGATTCAACGCCTGCAAAAAACGCTTAACCCGGCATGGAAACCGCTGGCATGCGGTTGCCAGCTCACCCGCGATACCGCTCGTATTTTCCAGCGCGCAGGCTTTCAGCCCGAAACGGCCCGCCAGCACCGCCATCCCAAACTGCCCGCCTTTGCCGGCGAGTTATACGAAGGGCGACTGCTGCGGCCTTGAAGAGCAGTTGAACGTTCAACTCGTCCCCCCCCGGGCAAACTGCCACACCTGCCCGCGCCGATTTACCGTTACAATAGCCACCATGGATAATCGCCCCCCCTTATTGAACTGGCGTCTGCGACTGATCTGGCTGCGCAGCCTGCTGGTACTGGTCATCACGCTGGCCCTGATTGTGCTGCAGCGTTTCGGCCACACCGGCTATCAGCTCACGGAGCTGGGCTGGCTGGGCGCATTACTGCTACCCAACCTGGTCACGCTGCTTACGCGCAAGGTCCACGGCCGCCGCCACAGCCAGTTATTGACGCTGGAACTGGCCATGGACGTGGTGCTGTTTGCCGGCCTGATTCAGGGGTTCGGGGGCGCGGGGAACCCCCTGTCGTTTTACCTGCTGGTCCCCGCCCTGATGGCCTCGCTGACCCTGCCCATGACGGGGGGCCTACTGGTCGCCCTGCTGGCACTGGGCGGCTACATGGTGTCGCTGAGCTGGTATCAAATGCCCGCCATGAACAGCCCGTTACATGCCCTCAGCCACCAACTCAGCGGCTTGCACAGTGCCGGCATGGCCGCTGTCTTCATCGCCCTGCTGGTCATGCTCAGCCTGCTCGGACAGGTCATCCAGAGACTGATGCGACAACAACAACGGCAACAGGAACAGGCACTGGATCTGGCCGGGCGCCGTGAGCATATGTATCAGGTAGCCGCGACCCTGGCGGACCAGGCCCATGAACTGAATACCCCGCTGGGCACACTGGTGATGCTGGCAGACAACCTTATTCACGCTCCCGAAATGCCCGACTCACTGCGTCCGGAAGTCGAGCAAATGGATCACCTGGCCCGCAACGTGGCCAGCCGACTCAAACAGGGCACAGACGCCCAGCTGGAATCCGGACTCCCCCTCAGCGTGCTGATTCAACAATTACAACAGCACCTGCGTCATCTGGCACCCACCCTCAAGGTGACGCATGCGCTGGAAACCGACCCCCAGGTGGCCGACAGTCAGAGCTGGTTCCGGGTACTGTGCAATCTGGGCTACAACGCCATGGACGCCGGCGCCACGCGACTGGCCATCACCGTCAGCAATCATGCGCCGCTTTATCGACTCCAGCTCAGTGATGATGGCCCGGCACACCCGGACTCAGAACGCGAAGGCCTGGGCATGGGGCTCACTCTGGTGCACTCCAGCCTGGCGCAAATCGGTGCCGAACTGGAAATGGACTTTGGCCACAGCTGGACCCAGGCGCGGATTCACTGGCCGCAAACCGACAGCCCGGGAGCCGCATCATGAACAACGCCTCTCTCACCCGTCAGCTGTTGCTGGTCGAAGACGATGACTTGCTGGCCGAGCAAACCGCCCGGGCGCTGAGCCGCCATGGCGCCCAGGTCCATGTGGCCCATGATCGCGAGCAGGCATTGCAGCTGATCGCGCAGCTAACCGCACAGAGCGCCCCGCTGGACGGCGCGATTCTGGACCAGAACCTGGGCAGCGATAATGGCCTCGACCTGATCGAGCCGATCCGCCAGCACTTCCCCCTTTGCCGGGTGATCCTGTTGACCGGCTACGGCAGTATCGCCGCCGCCGTCGCCGCCACCCACCGTGGCGCGCATAACTATCTGACCAAACCCGCTGGCGCCAACGATATTCTGCAGGCACTGGATGCCGACCCGGCCAGCCAGGCCCTGCCCCTGCC
>NZ_LWEZ01001437.1:0-4767 GCF_001634945.1 Alcanivorax sp. HI0044 | reverse complement strand
CCCTGTCCCTCAAGCCACACCTCACTCCAGGCATGGGCGTCGTATTGACGCACCAGCAAGTGGGAACCCAGACTGTTCTGTTCGCCTCCCTGATAGCCCACCACCACCCGGGCAGGGATTCCGGCAGCGCGCATCAGGAAGGTAAAGCTGGAGGCATAATGCTCGCAGAACCCCTTGCGCGAACGGAACAGGAAATCGTCAATGGGGTCGGCCACCAGTTTGGGCGGTCGCAGCGTGTAGTGGAAAGGCTGTTGGCGAAAATACCTCAACGCCTGCTGCACCACTGCCGCATCCGACGGGTTCTCAAGGCGCCACTGCTGGGCGAGACCACGGGCACGGCGGCCGCTCTCGTCAGGAATCGACAGCATCAGCGCTTTCTCTTCTGCTGCCAATGGCAGCCGCCGGGTTGCCGCCGGCACACTGACAACCTGATAGCTCTGTCGTTGGCTCACCGGGTTGTTCGCCACCAGCCGCATGTCCCGGGCCAGGCTGACGCCTCCCTCACTGACAAAGGGTACCGGCATGGCAAACAGCCAGCGGCGCTGGGTAGGTTCAACTATAACCTGGTAGGCATAGCTGGTGCCGTCGCCCCGCCCGGCTGTCAACGCATCCACCCAGTCCGGGGTCGGCCCACGGCCGCCGTACAGGTAACGCGCCTCATCCATGCCGCGAGGAATGGCCTGCTGCCAGGCCCGGCCATCAAAATGGCTCAATGTCAGGCCGCGCCAGTAGCGCTCTGCCGGCGGCGGCATATCGCCGTCAAAAGCGACGCGGAACGCCAGCGCGGACGACTCTGACAGCTCGCTGATCTGTCCGGGGGCCATGCTGTCGGTCATCCCGGTGCGGGCTTTTCCGTTGCCCACCTGCATGTTCCACAGCGGCGCCACTCTGGGCACCAGCACAAACAGAATCAGCATCAAGGGGACCGCCTGGGCCATGATGATGCCGGCGCGTTTAAGGTGCTGCATGCCGCTGGCACGGGTATCGCTATGATTAATCCCCGCCAGACAGGCGGTGAGTAGCACCATGCACAGCAACACATAGAGGAACATCAGCGGGCTTTGCGAGAACAGCAACGACGTCGCACAAACGAAAAAACCCAGCACCAGCAAGACGTAGGCATCCCGCTGACTAACCACTTCCAGATACTTGAGCCCGAACAGCGACACCAGCAGGGCCACACCGGCTTCCGGGCCGTACAGGCGGCCGAAGCTGTAAAAGGTGAGCGCCACCGCCCCCATCAACAACAGGCTGCGGATAATACGCCCGGGCAACGCTATCCGCTGGCGGTTGACCAGGGCACGGATAATGATCACCAACGCAAACAGCCCCCCTTGCCAAAGCGGGCCTTTGAGTAACTGAGGCAGCGCACAGAACGTTACCGCAAGCGTCAGCCAAAGGCGGGTATGGGAAGGAACCTGGTAAATACGCGCCATCAGAACTCCGGGTAACAGGCCAGCGCATCCAGCAAGCGCCAGCGATGCACATCACCGGTATCCGGTGCCAATGTCAGGCCCGGCAACACCAACCCATAGGGCTGGTGCTGCCGATCCAGCTCCAGCACCCAGTGACACAAAATGGAAAGCCGTTGTTCATCGCCCAGCCCTTCCAGCTTGTCCCAGCGCAGCCATAACCGCCCACCCACTGGCTCTTCGAACAGCTTGGTATTCAGGCCGCGACCACGGGCATAGCCTTTCCAGTCGATCTTGCGCAAGGAGTCACCGGGCACATACCGGCGCAACCCCTGAAACTCTTCATTGCCGGACTGCCCACTACTGAATGCCCGCTGGTTATTTTTGCCACCATCGGCTGGGCAATCTTCACTTTCCTGCGGGCGCGGCCAGGCCAGACAGTAATGATCGAGCGTCACGTAGGACCAGGTACGCAGCAAGCCAAGAGGAAAACGGCTTTCCACTTTCAGTCGTGGTGCCGAGATTTTGCCCCTTCTGGCCAACGGCAGATTCAGCCACAGGCTCTCCTCCTCCCCGGCCATGACACTCACTTGCTGTGCATCCTGCCCCGGCCAACGCAACCAGACGCAATGGTGGGCCCGCTGCTCAGCGAACAGCACCACTTCCAGAGCCCCTTCTTCACCACTGAAACCGGATTCCGCCGTGCCATTACGCAGGCCCAGGGCCGATAAATTGCGAAAGGTATGCAAAATGGCAACCAGAAACAGGCTGGCCATCAGAAATGACAGGGCCAGAATCAGGTTGTTTTCATAATTGATGCCACCGATAAACAGCAGCGCGGCCACTAACAGATAGAAGAATCCGTAGCCGGTAGGAAAAATAAAAATACGTTTCTGGTTCAGAACGATCTGGCTGGCCGCCGGCAGTCGGCGTGCCAGCCATCGCTCATAGAGCCGACGTAGCCCGGAAGGAAGCGTCACGGCGCCGCCCTAGCGCCGTACCACTGGCACGGACTGGAGCAATGACTGGCTAATGGCTGCCACACTGCCCCCTTGCCGAGCACTCAGGCGATGCTCTGCCACGGAGGCCCAGACCGCCTGCACGTCTTCTGGCAGCACATAGTCCCGGCCCGTAATCAGCGCCCAGGCTCGTGCCGCACGTAACAGCCCCAAACCCGCACGGGGTGACAGCCCCGCCACAAAGCGGTCATCAGAACGCGTGGCGTCAAGTAGCCGCTGCACATAGTCGAGCAGCTCGCGGGTAACACGAATTTTGCCCACCACCTGGGCCAGTTTCATCAACCCTTCGCCATTGATTACCGCTTTCAGCTCGCGCACCTGCTGGCGCAAATCGCCGCCGGCAAGCAGTTCCAGCTCCACATCCGGGGCCGGGTAGCCGAGAGAAATGCGCATCAGAAAGCGGTCAAGCTGGGATTCCGGCAATACGAAAGTGCCCGCCTGATCTACCGGGTTCTGGGTCGCCACCACAAAAAACGGCGCGGGCAATGGACGGGTTACCCCATCCAGCGTGACCTGCCGCTCTTCCATGGCTTCCAGCAAGGCACTCTGGGTTTTCGGCGTGGCGCGGTTGATTTCATCGGCCAGCAGCAACTGGGTGAACACCGGACCTTCGCGGAGGGAAAATTGCTGGGTGTTGGGGTCGAATACGGACACACCCAGGATATCCGCCGGCAGCATATCGCTGGTGAACTGCACCCGCCGGTAATCCAGCTGGAACACCCTCGCCAGTGCATGGGCCAAAGTGGTTTTGCCCATGCCCGGCAGGTCTTCGATCAGCAAGTGGCCGTTGGCCAACATACAGGTAAGCGCCAGCTTCAGTTGTTCTTCTTTGCCCAGGACAACTCGGCCTACCTGGGCCAGGGCTTTATCCAGTGCCTGCATGCGTCCCCTTTATGCATTGGTTGCAAATTCGGGCAGCGAGGCGGGGTCAAGCGCTGGCCAGCGCCTTCAGGCCGCGGTTCAGGTCTGCTTTCAGGTCCTCTACTCCCTCCAGGCCAATGGCCAGACGAATCAGATTTTCCGTCACCCCTGCTCGCTGCTTTTCTTCTTCGTTGACTCGCCCATGGGTCGTGGTCGCCGGGTGAGTCACGGTTGTTTTAACATCACCCAGGTTGGCGGTAATGGAAATCAGGCGAGTGGCATCAATAAAGCGCCAGGCTGCCTGACGATCACGATTACCGGCAGCATCTTCCACTTCAATGGACATGACTGCGCCATAGGCAGACTGCTGCTTGCCCGCCAGTTCATGCTGCGGGTGACTTTTCAGCCCGGCATAATGCACCCGGGCAATCCCCGGTTGTGCTTCCAGCCATTCAGCCAACACCATGGCCCGCTCGCTTTGCGCCTTCATGCGCAGACTCAAGGTTTCCAGGCCCTTGATAAAGACCCAGGCATTGAACGGGCTCATACAAGAACCAGCAGAACGAACGAACCCGAGAATATCATTCATGGGCTCTTTCGGGCCGACCACGGCACCACCGAGGNAACGCCCCTGCCCGTCCAGATATTTGGTCGCGCTGTGGATAATCAGGTCAGCACCCAGCTCGATAGGTTTTTGCAGGGCCGGCGTGCAGAAACAGTTATCCACCACCAGCAACGCCCCGTTGTCATGGGCGAGCTTGGCCAGGGCGGCAATGTCACCGACTTCCGCCAGTGGATTCGACGGCGTTTCCAGAAACAACATTTTCGTTTCCGGACGAATCGCCTCTTCCCACTGGGNAAGATCGCTCATGTCCACCAGCGTGGTATCGATACCAAATTTCTTCAGGTAACGGTCGTAGATCACGTTGGTGGTGCCGAAAACGCTGCGCGAGCTGACGATGTGGTCGCCTGGTGCCAGCAGAGCGAAAAACGTGCCGCTAATCGCCGCCATGCCGGAGGCGAAAGCCACACAGGCCTCACCGCCTTCCAGTGCCGCCAGGCGTTGCTCGAATGCGCGCACCGTAGGATTGGTAAAGCGGGAATAAATATTGCCTGGCTCTTCACCGCTAAACCGGGCCGCCGCTTGCGCCGCGTTTTCGTACACGAAGCTGGAGGTCATGAAAATCGGATCCGAATGCGCCATTTCATCCGTGCGCAATTGCGCCGTACGGATAGCCAGGGTTTCCACACTCAGGGTTGTCGGATCCAGATCATCACTCATGGTTTATTCTCGCTTTCATGCCGCACACGACACGCAACAACGCGTCAGAGATTTGCGCCCAAAGGAAGTATCATTACACGCGAAAAAAGCCGAGTCGATTCGCAGCGACGGATTCATTCATCTGGCAGCACGCCTCAATTGCCTTGTTGCGTGTCGCGTGCTGCGTGCCCGGCATTAATTAGCATTATGCAGG
>NZ_LWEZ01001436.1:0-4408 GCF_001634945.1 Alcanivorax sp. HI0044 | reverse complement strand
CTGCTGGTGCGCAAGCGGGTCTACAGCCGTGCCCGCCGTGCGATTCCAGCAGTCATGGATAATGTGGTTGACGATATCAGCCGTAATCTGGACAGCCTGGTGGACATGAAACACATGGTTGTCACCCAGATGAGCGAAGACAAGCAGCTCATGGTGCAGATGTTCCGTGAAGTCGGTGACCCCGAATTTCGTTTTGTGACCAACTCCGGCCTGTATTTCGGTTTTCTGTTCGGCTTGATTCAGGTTCCCGTCTTTATCTTTATGCCTGAAAACTGGGTGTTGCCGCTGTTCGGCTTTATTGTCGGGATTGCCACCAACTGGCTGGCGCTGAACCTGATTTTCCGCCCACTGAACCCCATCAAGGTGGGACCATTCCGAATTCAGGGGTTATTCCTGAAACGGCAGAAGGATGTGGCGGAATCCTTTGCCCGGCTATCCACGGATCAGGTTATTACCCTGCGCAATATCATGTATCAGGTGGTGAACGGGCCGCGGGGCGACCGCACCAAAGCGTTGATCAAGCGCCATTTAAAACCGCTGCTTAATGGTGGCGTGGTGCGTACTGCGGCCCAGCTCACGGTCGGTCCGGAAGGGTACGCTGACCTGAAGAAGGCGGTGGAAGAGAAAGCGGTGGATCTGGCGGTGGAGCCCTTTGAAGACCAGGGGTTCAACAAGGAGCGAGGGCAGATTGTCGAGCGGCTTATGTCCGAGCGTATGCAGGCCCTGAGTTCCGATGAGTTTCAGGATTTGTTGCGCCCCGCCTTTCAGGAAGACGAATGGATCCTGATTGTGGTGGGGGGCTTCCTTGGCGCCATGGCCGGTGTCTTTCAACTTGTGTTCATGTTTGGAGCCAGTTGAGTGCAGGTGCTGCAGATAGACATGGCCACCCTTGGGTGGTTGCTGTTTGCGGCGGCGGTGGGGGCTTCGCTGCTTACCCTGATTCTTCTGGGGCTTATCGGCCACTTTTGGTTGGGGCCCCGGCTTGAGCGCAAGGTAGACAGGCGTCTTGAAGAGGGCGCCGCACAACTTGAAGAACGGTTACGGCAGCGTTTTATGGATCTGTTGACCGGCCGCTCACGAGAAGTCATCCGTGAAAGGGCCCGGGATCTGGCCCGTGGCGTTGGCTTGATCAGCGGCCGCCGGCAGGGCCCCATGGACAAGGATGATGCTGACGAATAATGCCGATTGCCCGGATTTTGAGCAGTTGGCACGGCAGGGAACGATTCTTGACTATTCTTGAATGATTGTTTGACAATGCGCCGGCTGGCTGGCGTCACCACCCCCCTATAATTTGTCCCGCGCGCTAATGATGCTTGTGTGTTGTTTTCCCGCTGCATTCGCTCGTGGAATTGCCTTCGGGAGTTTGGACCATGTCCGACCAAGAACAGAACCAGAACGAAAAAGACGGGCGTCAAAACCCGCTGAAAGCCCTTACCGGGGCTTCACGAGACATTCGCAAGTATACCCATCAGATCTGGCTAGCCGGTCTGGGCGCGTTTGCTCGCGCCGAAGAAGAGGGCAGCGGTTTTTTTGATGCCCTGGTGGAAGCCGGTCGTGAAGTGGAGCGGCACACCAAGGACAAAACCGAGTCCCGGGTGGAAGAGATTAAAGAACGGGTTCGCCACCATACCGGCGAGACCATGGATAAAATGGAAAAAGCCTTTGATGACCGCTTTAACAAGGCTTTATCCCGTTTAGGCCTCCCTAACAAACGTGAGGTCGAACAGCTTGAAAAACGGGTGCAGGAATTGACTCAGGCGCTGGATAACGCTGAGGAAAAACCCGAAAAACCTGCCCCGAAACGCCAGACTCGCAAAAAGAGTTAACGGCATTCAAACCGTGTTGTAGCGCACACCGCTAACCCCTTAGTGGTGTCTTTCAGCGGGTACCCTCCTTGGGTACCCGCTTTTTTTTGGTTCCATGAAGCGGTTGCGCGAACGCCCGCGGACCGACCACCTGATCGTTTTGGTCATTGAGGCGCTGAAAGGTAATGTGAAATAGTATTCCGAATACTGTTTCCTTGTGGGCCGCAATGCACCCTCTGACCCTGTCGTTATTCGAGCACGATTACACGCTTGCCGCTGAAGTCGCTGCTGGCCATGTGTTGATGGGCGGCGTTGGCGTCGTCAAAGGGAAAGGTTTCCAGCGGGAGGGGCAACAGGGCGCCGCTGGCAAACAGTGGTGCCAGGCGGTCGTTAAAAATTTGCGCCAGACGAATGCGGTTTTCCAGCGGCTGGCTGCGCATGGTCATGCTTTTCAGGGTCTGGCGTTTCATCAGCAGGGCGCCAAGATTCAGTTCGGTGCTCAAGCCGCCAAGGATGCCGATGTTCACCAGGCTGCCTTCTGCGCGGAGCCCGCCGAGCAGATCGTTCCAGTCCGGTCCGACCATGTCCAGAATCACCGCCACGCCATCGCCGTGGGTAATGGCGTTGAGCTGGGTGGTGAGGGTGCCGTCGTCGCACACCTGGGCAGCGAGGCCCATGTCGTTGGCGGTGTCGAGCTTGCTCAAGTCCCGACTACTGCCGATGGGTCGGGCGCCAAGGGTATTGGCCAGCTGGGTGGCGGCAAGGCCAACCCCGGCTGTGGCCGGGCGCACCAGGCACCATTGCCCCGGTTGCAGGCCGCCTTCCAGAAACAATGCCCGGTAGGCGGTCAGAAACGCTTCCGGCAACGTGGCGGCGCGGGCAAAGTCCATGCCTTCCGGCATGGTCAGGGCTTCGCGTTCATGGGTGATGATCTGTTCGGCATAGGCGCAGCCCGGTACCAGCCCCATCACCGCGTCGCCGACTTTTCGTTGTTGCACACGTTCGCCCACGGCGCTGACAACGCCGGCATATTCGAGTCCGGGGATACGGCTGCTGGTGCCAGGTGGCGCCGGGTAGCGGCCCAGCACTTGCAACAGGTCTGCACGGTTAACCCCAATGGCTTTGACCTGTACGCGGATTTCCTCCGGCCCGGGTTGCGGGTCGGGCAGGGTGTCCAGTTGCAGTTGCTTATCTTCAATACACCAGGCGCGCATGGTTGTGCTCCTATTCGCCGTATTTAGCAGTAGAAGGAAAACGTTATGACCACGTCCCCATTAATCTACCCGTTTACTGATCTGCCGCCGGCAGGCCAGCGTTTCAAGGTGGCCGATGGGGTTTACTGGCTGCGGTTTCCGCTGCCGTTCGCCCTCGACCATATCAATCTCTGGTTGCTGGAAGATAACCAGGGTTGGGTGATCGTGGATACCGGGCTGGGAGTCCGCCGCAGCCGGGAAATCTGGCAACAGCTTCTGGCCGAGCAACTGGACGGCAAGCCGGTGACCCGCATCATCGTCACCCATTACCACCCGGATCATCTCGGCATGGCCGGCTGGCTGCAGCAGCACTGCCAGGCGCCGGTGATTATGAGCCGCGGCGAGTGGCAACTGGCCACCAGTATTTGTGATGCCACCGATGCCCAGACCATTGAGCGCTTCAAGGGCTTTCTGGGCAGCCATGGGTTGAAAGGTGAAGACCTGGCGAAGGTGGCGGGCAAGGGGAACGGTTTTCGCCGGGTGGTGATGCCCTTGCCTGAGAGCCCCGAGTTGGTGGCCGAGGGTGACACGCTGACTATTAATGGGGAGCGTTGGCAGGTGTATATCGGCCGCGGCCATGCACCGGAGCATCTGTGTCTGTATCGCAGCAGTGACCGGGTATTGCTCAGCGGGGATCAGGTGCTGCCGACCATTTCCAGTAATTTGATGGTGCGCCCCACGGAGCCGGACGCCAATCCGGTAACCGCCTTTGTGGATAGCCTGACAGTAATCCGCGATGCATTGCCGGAAGACACGCTGGTGCTGCCCGCCCACGGTTTGCCTTTCCGGGGGCTGCATACGCGGATCAATGCGTTGGCGGATCACCATGCCGAGCAGCTGGATCAGGTGCATGCTGCCTGCTGTGAGCAGCCTCATAATGCCCACGATGTGTTGCCGGTGATGTTCAAGCGGACCCTGGATGTGCAGCAAATGATGTTTGCCATGGGCGAGAGCATTGCGCACCTTAATTGCCTGCTGGAGCAGGGCAGGGTGCAGCGCGAAGACCGCGATGGGATCTGGCTCTTTGCGGCCTGATCTGAGGGTAAGTTGAAAGTTCAAAGTACAAAGTTGAAAAGCGCGCACGAGCCTGGCATGAACAGTTAAGCCGTGTCCGCGCTGAGCGTTTGGTGGAAACACGTGGGAAGCCATTGATCGGTTGGTTGTCCCATTTTTCGTCCTTTTTAACTTTACACTTTGAACTTTCAACTGCTCTCACAACCATTGCGTCATCACCCCGATCCACAACGCCAGCATCGGCACGACCAGCACAAAGAACAATCCGTTCCAGCGCCAGGCGATCCGGTAGGGCGAGCGGCCGATCAACTGGCTGAGTACCAGCATCGATGCAGT
>NZ_LWEZ01001435.1:0-1562 GCF_001634945.1 Alcanivorax sp. HI0044 | reverse complement strand
CGACGGCGGAATAATCTGCCCAAGCGTGCCGGTGGCGCAGATCAGCCCGGTGGACAGCTGCGGCTGGTAGCCCTGACGGAGCATGGTGGGTAACGACAGCAGGCCCATGGTGACTACGGTGGCGCCCACAATGCCGGTGCTGGCGGCCAGCAGGGCGCCCACCAGGATGATCGCCAGCCCCATTCCGCCGGGTAACGGGCCGAACAGCTGACCCATGCTGGACAGCAGCTTCTCCGCCACCCGGGATTTTTCCAGCATTACCCCCATGAACACGAATAGCGGTACCGCCATCAGGGTGCTGTTCTCGATAATGCCGAACAGCCGGTTGGGCACAAAGGTCAGGTCCGAGGGGGAAAAGGTGCCGGTGAGGATGCCGCCGGCCGCAAACAGCAGCGCGGTGCCGCCCAGAGCAAAGGCCACCGGGTAGCCGGTGAGCAACACCAGGCAGACAGCCACGAACATCAGCAGCGGGAGCCATTCCATCACAGGCCCTCCTCCGGGTGCTGGTCGTGTTCGCTGATCCTGGCGGGTGGGCTGGCGCCCAGTAGCGTCAGGCCGTGGCGTAACAGTTCGGCGATGGCCTGAACGGTCAGCAGCGCGGGCAGCACCAGCAGCAGGGTCTTGAGCAGATAGACAAAGGGCAGGCCGCCATTGGCGGAACCTTCCTGCTCGCGCCAGCTGCTGGCCACATAGTCCAGTGACAACCAGAACATGGCGGCACACACCGGAAATAGCAGCAACAGGGTGCCCAGCAGGTTAACCCAGGCCCGGCCGCGCGGGCTGAAGCGCTGGTAAAGAACATCCACCCGGACATGCTCGTCTTCGGCCAGGGTGTAGGCGATGGCCAGCATGAACAGGCTGCCGTGCAGGTAGGTCAGGGACTCTTGCAGGGCGATGTTGCCGATATCGAAGCCGTAGCGCAGCACCACCACCAGCACCATGCCCAGCACCAGCAGCAGGGCCAGCCAGGCGCTGCCGCGGCCGATGGCGATGGTGAAGGCGGTAAGCCCTTGTTGGCAGTGCTGTAGGCGCTGTTTTCTCATTATTGTCGGGAGATCGGTGAAAATGGGCATTATACGGAAAACGCCACAGGCAGCACGCATTCAGCCTACATGCCCGGTTGGGCGTGGTGCATGATGCGTGTAGCCTGAATGCGATCTCGCTGTAATGTGGCTGTAACAAACCCTCTCTAGCATGCGCTGTGCTGAAACATGAACTGGCTTGCAAGACTTGTTGTTAAGAATAAACCGGGGTGGATCTTTCCTTACCAGCGCCGGTGCCATGTAACTAGGAGGCTTTTACTGTGAACTTCAAGATGAAAACAACACTGGCAGGTGCCGCGGCAGCGCTGGCTCTGGCTAGCGTACCGACCACCGCCATGGCGCGTGACACTATCTCTATCGTGGGTTCTTCCACGGTCTACCCGTTCGCCACCGTTGTGGCTGAGCGTTTTGGCCGTACCGGCAACGCCACCCCGAAAATCGAATCTACCGGTTCTGGCGGCGGCATGAAGCTGTTCTGTCAGGGCGTGGGCACCCAGCACCCGGACATCACCAACGCAT
>NZ_LWEZ01001434.1:0-1325 GCF_001634945.1 Alcanivorax sp. HI0044 | reverse complement strand
CAGATTGCCCAGCACGATGCCGTGCTTATGGCCCAGACCGGAGCGCGGCAGGATCATGCCGGCGTAGCCCGGATCGTCAATGAAAATGGACATGCCGGTGGGCAGCAGCTCGGTATCCCCGGGTTGCAGTGTCATCGGTTCCTTGACCATGGCGCGCAGGTCCAGCCCGGCGGAGCCGTCGGTGGCGTAATGAGGCAGAGGAATGCTGTCGCCAAGGCGGGCGTCGAGTACCCGGTATTGCAGTTTCATTGATCAGTTCCTGATTAAACGCCGGACGCCAAAAGCCTGAGGCCAGACAAACATCAAAACAGGCGTTTCAACGTGGATCCGGTGTTTGGCGTCTGGCGTCCGGCAGACTTTACTGTTTGTCAGGCGTCCCGCATCGGGCGTCTGGCGTTATCAATCTTTATACCTTATCGCGATCAATTCGATCAGCTGCTTGGCGATCTGGGCCTTGGAGGCCAGTGGCAGCACCTTGTGGCCGCTGGGCCAGATCACCGTGAGGGCGTTGTTGTCGCTGTTGAAACCCACGTTGGTGCCGGACACGTCGTTGGTGGCGATCATGTCCAGCTTCTTGTTCACCAGTTTGCCCTGGGCGTAGGCCATCACGTCCTGGGTTTCCGCGGCAAAGCCCACGGTAAAGGGGCGCTTGGCGTGCTCGGCCACGGACGCCACGATGTCCGGGTTTTTCACCAGCGTCAGGTGAATCTCCTCGGTGGATTTCTTGATCTTGTGGTCGGCGGTCACGGTGGGTCGGTAATCCGCCACGGCGGCGGTGGCGATAAACACATCACAGCCCTTTTCCACCACGTCCATGCAAGTTTCGTACATGTCCACGGCGCGTACCACATCCACGCGCTCTACCCGTGATGGGGTGGGCAGATACACTGGCCCGGCAATCAGGGTGACCCTGGCCCCGGCTTCGGCGGCCGCTTCGGCCAGCGCAAAGCCCATTTTCCCGGAGCTTTTGTTGGTGATGTAGCGCACCGGGTCGATGGATTCGCGGGTGGGACCAGCGGTAATCACCACATGCTTGCCGGTGAGCAGTTGGTAGTCGAACACTTCCGCGGCCTGCTGAATGATCTCCAGTGGCTCGAGCATGCGCCCGGCGCCGACTTCGCCACAGGCCTGGCTGCCGCTGCCCGGGCCGAAAATGGTGATGCCCTTTTCCTGCAGGATCAGCTGGTTCTTCTGGGTGCTGAGGTCGGCCCACATTTGTTGGTTCATGGCCGGGGCAATGGCGATGGGGGCGCCGGTGGCCAGGCACAGGGTGGTGAGCAGATCGTTGCCGTGGCCGTGGGCCAGGCGGGCCATGAAGTTGGCGG
>NZ_LWEZ01001433.1:0-380 GCF_001634945.1 Alcanivorax sp. HI0044 | reverse complement strand
GAACAGCGTTTCGATGCCCAGGGTGGCCCGGCCACTGTCAGCCTCTCCGTGGGCGTGGCGGATTATCGGGACGGCGAAAGTGTCGATGAGCTGCTTAACCGGGCCGATCAGGGGTTGTACAAGGCCAAGTCCGGGGGGCGGGACCAGAGCCAAGTGGCGTGAAAAGGCAGTTAATAGTTAATAATGAATAATTAATAGTTACGCGGATGGAATGCCCCGGAAAAAGTAGACACCTTCATTTGGAGAGAAGGTGTCATGAAATACAAAGCCAAGCGCTACTTCAGCGATGATTTCAAACGCGAGGCCGTGCAGGCCTCGCTATCCACCACGCAGACACAGTCCGCACTAGCTGGCAAGCTAGGCATACACCCAAAGTTGTT
>NZ_LWEZ01001432.1:0-1165 GCF_001634945.1 Alcanivorax sp. HI0044 | reverse complement strand
GCGGTTTGATTGGCGCGCTCAGGCAGGTGGCGATCGACGCAGTTGTAGCAGGCATTCAGGGTGGCGCCCTTGAACCAGGCCGCCCGGCCTTCACTGAAGTCCCATTCGCTGACGGTGTCCCAGGGGGTCTTCCAGTCCAGAAGCTGTTCGGCGCGCTCGGCCCAGAAGGTGTCCGGGTCGTTGATGGATTGGGCGTACCAGCGGTCGTAGGTGTCGCGGTCCATCAGGGTCTGTTTTTTATACTCGGCGGGAACAGGGTGAGTATGTACTTGGGACATTAGGGCCTCCTTGGGATACTGCCTGCCAGTTTCCATCATTATTATGGCTACGCCTGCCCGGGGGTATTCCACCATGGTCTTATAGGGTGTTGTGAGGGTAGACGTTGTGTTCCAAGAGTAAACAAAGCGTTGCTTAATGACCAATGCCCAAGCGGACAAAAGAGGCAATGTATACAGGGAAAGCAGTAAAAAGCGGCAGGCAAAAAAAACGCCGGCAGGGCCGGCGTTTTATCAAAAATTCAGAGCCAATTCGGGATCAGGCAACCTGAACCGGAATGGCATCGCTGGTGCCTTTCACTTCATTGCCTTCGGCCATGTAAATCAGGCTTGGCTTGAAGTTGATCAGCTCCGCGCTGGAGTAACTGGCGTAAGCGCAAATGATCACGCGGTCACCGGGCTGGGCCTTGTGAGCGGCGGCACCGTTGACGGAGATGATTTTGGAGCCCGCTTCGCCACGGATTGCGTAGGTTTCGAAACGCTCACCGTTGTCGATGTTGTAGATCTGGATCTGTTCGTATTCCAGGATACCCGCCATGTCCATCAAATCGCCATCAATGGCGCAGGAGCCTTCGTACTCGAGCTCCGCGTGGGTGACACGAGCCTGATGGAGTTTTGCTTTCAGCATGGTGCACTGCATGTTGGTTACCTCTCAAGCGACCCGAAACCTGCTGTAAACGCCGTATGGTGGGCATGCAGGCACTTCAAGGGGCCGGAAGTATGCATGAATCACCGGTCACGCACAACGGCCAGAGATATATTGTCGATCAATCGCGTTGACCCTAGTTTCGCGGCGACGGCGGCCACCAGGTCAGTGTCTTGCGGGCCCGCCGGCGCCAGGGTTTTGGCGCTGACGATGGTCAGATAGTCTACGCTGAACCCGGCAGTAT
>NZ_LWEZ01001431.1:0-1211 GCF_001634945.1 Alcanivorax sp. HI0044 | reverse complement strand
CAATGAATCTCGATACGTCGGCTGCCTTGATGATGGTGTTCATGGCGAGGGATGTTGAGCGACAGTACCCCGTTGTGGAAGACGGCGTTCATCTGCTCGGCATCCGCATCGGCCGGCAATGTCAGCATGCGCTGGAAGGGCCCGAAACGGCGCTCACTATAATGGTAGCCGTCGCGGTCATTTTCCTGGATGGGGATTTTGCTGCCGCTGATCAGCAACATGTTGTTGTCCAGCGTCACATTCAGATCGGATTTCTCCACGCCGGGTAATTCCGCAGTAATCAGGTAGTGGTCGTCGCGCTCCAGAATATCCAGGTTGGGGCGCAAGGGCGCGTTTGGTTGGGCGTGTGGCGCCGGGGTCGTCCAGGCCATGTCGCCAAGCATTTGTTCGAACCAGTTGTCGAACTCCCGTTCCCAGCGCAACAAGGGGTGGCCGGGTTGCCGTTGCGGGAGAGGTCGCTCGCGGTTGCTCTCCTGACGAAGCCAGTTCCAGGGTGTCATTTTATGCATATCCATCGCGTGTCCTCCTGAGGGGGGTTGGAATAAACGGTTGGACAATGACCAAGTGCTTCACCTGTTGTTATGAGGCAAATGGTGACGGCTTTCAATGCCCACGATGCTATAAGGAATGGGGTTTTTTTGACCGACTGGGCAAAAGAGCCCCTTGTAATACGCGGACTTCGGTGTCACAGATGAAAGAACATGGATGAGGGCAGAGCGTTTCCGGTGAGGGATTTTTTGCCGCTCAGACACTTGGAACATGTACCGAAAAGGAGAGCAGTCATGTCTGACCATCATGTCTACAAGAAGGTTGAATTAGTTGGGTCGTCTCGCACCACCATTGAAGACGCCATCGAGAATGCGCTGGTCACGGCCAGTGAAAGCCTGGAGTTGATGGACTGGTTCGAGGTGACCGAAACCCGCGGCCATATCGAGAATGGCAAGGTGGGGCATTATCAGGTGACGTTGAAGGTCGGCTTCAGAATTTCCGGATCGTGAAGCAGTAGCTACGAGCTACGAGCTACGAGCTACGAGCTACGAGCTACGAGCTACGAGCTACGAGCTACGAGCTACGAGCTACGAGCTACGAGCTACGAGCTACGAGCTACGAGCTACGAGCTACGAGCTACGAGCTACGAGCTACGAGCTACGAGCTACGAGCTACGAGCTACGAGCTACGAGCTACGAGCTACGAGCTACGAGCTACGAGCT
>NZ_LWEZ01001430.1:0-8100 GCF_001634945.1 Alcanivorax sp. HI0044 | reverse complement strand
CGCCAGCGAGACAGGGCATCCGCTTTGGCCATGGCCATCTCTGACTCATTTACCCGTGCCTGGGTGAGGAATCGAGTCACCCGTGGGCTCTGTTGCAGTTGCTTCTCAAGGTCTTCCAAAGACACCAGCTGCTGACTGGTTTGCAGCTCGCCCAACAGAGCAAAGCCGACGTCATTGGCTGCCCCCCACTGGGCCGCCAGGTGCTGCCGAGCCACAAGCAGCTCATGATCCAGATCTTCCACATCCAGCTTACGACGCTCCAGCTCCACCTCCGCACGCAGCAGATCCACCCGCGAAGCGCGCCCAGCACGACTGCGGCGGCGAAGCTCATCCAATGATGTTAAAGCGTTATCGCTGGCCAGTTTTGCCAGCGCCAGACGTTCCTGATACGCCAGCGCAGTCAGAAAAGCCTGGGCCGTGCGGGCCGCCACGTCGTAACGCAGCAAATCTTGCTCAATAACTGCAACAGACTGTTTTCCTTCTGCGACATCGACTCGGCTCTCAACCTGCTTTCCCTCTAAAGCCCAACTCAGACTGAGCGTCGCCTGGGCACTATCGGCACCTTCATAGATGCCACTCCCCAGCACATCCTCAACTTCCAACTGAATCTCGGTTCCGCGGCGAATCTCTGCCTGGCGAATTTGCGCCCGGGCAGCCTGGGTTCGGTAGGCCAGAGCCTTGATCTGGGGATGCTGCTCCAAGCTTCGCTTTATTGCCTGAGTGAAGGTCAGTTCAGCTTCAGCAGCCTCCAGTGGCGACGCGAAAGCCAGCACTCCCAGTAGTATCAGTGGCGCAAAAAACCGATCGATTCTCGGTTTTTTGCGCGTAAAAAAAATTGAAATTCTATTCATCAGAACACTCTTAATGAAGAAATAAGGTTTCCAGAAAATGGTGCACAAGATCAACACTGGCGGCACTGCATAGTGCCGCAACCACCACCACAGCGCCGACAACCGCCACAGACACACTGCGCTGTTCAGTCGGACCCAGCAAATGAATAATCCGTCGCTGAACCGCATGGGCAGCAAAATGACAATGCACCTGACCAAGTTCCTGCTCTCTAAAGCGGGTCGCCAGTTTTTCTACATTCAATAACGACTGGGCAATTGCGGCAGGCTTCGGATAACGGCGCAACACCCATTCGTCCGCTCGCTGCTCCTGAACTAACTCTAGTTCCGCCAGAAGAAAGCGGCGTACAGGTGAGGGATAAAGCCCTACCAACATGGCAAATAGGCTTTTCCTCAAAGGATCACGGCGAACAATATGGGCTTGTTCATGCAGGCCGATAATATGCCGTTCTTCTTCCGAGATAGAAGAAGCAAGCCCGCGAGTAATGAAGGCCTGCGGTGACAATAACCCCGCGACAAACGCCATGGGCGCATCAGCATCTAACTCGGCAAGTCCACCCTCGCTACGCTCACTCAGTGCAGCGAGCAACGTGTACCTACGACTCAGAGCCCGGGTCCGCCAAGCCCCAAATGCAAACGCGATGAAGATCGAAAGAAGACATAGCGACAGGAATACCCCATGCCAAGATGCCGGTGAAAACAGATAGGCGTGGTGCCAATGGATGATCCCGGCAAGCCACAAATGGGAGGCGGGAAACAATTCCGGCATAACCGATAGGATAACCGCTGCCCCGCCTGCAATTATTGGGAAAGATGCGATCAGCCACAGCAAGTTACTACGCATGGTTAGCGAGTAGCCCTCAAAACCCGGCATGACGAAACGCACTATAATAGCAGTGATCACTATCCCACCCAGCACCCCAAGCATCAGGATAGTGAGCAGATGCAGCAACAATGCGGGATACCCGAAAATCATTGGCCAGATTGCTCCGCATCTGCCTCACGATGGGCTTCGATCAGTTTTTCCAGCGCCTCGATCTGCTTCTCAGAAAGCTTTTCTGAGAAGGTACTGAAAGCCGCGATCAGCGTGCTGCCGGGGTCCGCACTATAATCCTCGCCAATGCCCTCAATCAATTTTCCGATAAAGGCTTGGCGGTCCATAGCTGCCTGGTAATGGAATGCATGGCCTTGCTTTTCACGGCGCAGCAGGCCCTTCTTATAGAGCCGATCTAGGGTGCTCTGGATTGTGTTCAGGGTACCACCACGCCGCTTTTCGAAATGCGAGTGCACGGACTTGGCATCCGCTGTCCGCCCTTTCCAGAAATACTGCAGTACCTGCTTTTCAAGCTCACCCAGCTGCATATCTGTCCGCCAATTGATCACATGGCCAGAACCATGACACACACAAAACCGAGCGTCAATCGGTTTTTATTAATTCAACCCAAGAGAGAAATAGGGAAAACCGAGCGACCTCTGAATGTAAAGGCAACCATCTTGAAAATTGGCCAGATCAAAGAAAACTCTCATCGTTCTACCGATCAAAAAACCAATAATACAAAGGTGTTCGACAGAGAATACAAGAGGAATTTCGAAGGCGGAGAAGGGAAAGCCACACTAAATGCTACACTTTTCTTTATTATAACGATGGCGCCACCTCCCTATGGCAGAAGCATAAAGGCCACCATCTTAGCTCCTCTCTATATCCTGTTAACTTTTAATTTATGATTCTAGTAGCACGAAAAGCATCTCTACCATGCAAAGTAATCCCTTTATTTGTCGGCATTTCAGGATACCTATTAGGAGGAATTATTGTGAAATCGAGTGGAATATCAGCATACCTAGAAGCATCACTCGGCATGTAATTAATTAGATTAGGGTATGGAAATTTCAAATTTGGATCTGGCTGCCAGGCCACCAAAAATGCGAGGGGCATATACTTCATTAACGACACCACAACAGGCGGCGTTCCAAATCTGGGTAGCATTGACATTGCTCTAACAAGCACCTGATCCCAGTAAGGATATATCCAATAGTAAACCCTAAGCTCTTCAGGTGCTGGGGCAGCGGGGTCTAAAACGAAATCCGCCAACACATCTCCCATCTCTCCGCGAGGAAAATACCCGACTCCAACGGAAAGAATATGGCCACAAACAGCTTTGGCAACCAGTCCCGGCTGAGTATTGAAATGAGCTACCGAGGGTCTATCCAGCTGACTGAACAGATACCTGGAAACATCGTTAGAGAGATTAATTAATGCCTTGTCGTATTGGCTTCCAAGCAGATCTCTATTGCACGAAAGACAGGTTGTTCTGAATTTCACCCCTTGCTGAAAATGACGTGGCTTCCCCCTCTCTCCAGGTTCAGCACCAAGGCTTCCAACAAGATTATGGAGCGCCATTCTAGGAAAGCGAGTAACACCCTTCGGGGGAACATGATCTTCCGTAAGAGGGCCTGTTTCTCCGCAGATATTACAGATTCCATTTTTAGGCCCTTTTACTCTAGGAAAAGTCATCCAGCCCTCTATACGAAAAGGAAAATCTAACTAATAACCGCCAAGATTTGCTCTCTTACATTACGCCCCTGCTCATCTTTTTTCTGGGCCATAAGGTATATGCCCTTACCCTCGCTCCCCTTAGCCCACAGCTCCCCAACCAGCCGCTTTTCTTTCTCTTGGTCCGCAGAGAATCGATCCGCGCCCTTGTACTCAATAACAAGAAGCCGCCCATCCTTGAGTCGAGCAACGAAATCAGGGTATGTACGCTGGCGAGATGTAGGCATCCAGAACTGAGAGGAATGCACCAAGTTGCGAACCCAAAACTCTACTTCGTCAAGAAAATCAATTGCCTGAGCGCACTCAAACTCTTCGGCCAATTTACCCGCCGGCGTTTTCCAGGGTAGCTCGCCAGGTACCGGATAATAATGCTTACGGAATCGATACTGGCCCTCGTAGTATTTCCGTGCCGGATAGAGAGCCATATCTGCCGGATAAGTAAAAGAATGATCAGGAGCATCACTGGTAACGACCTCAATCCCTCCGTCGAATAATGCCTCCTGAAAACCCTCTTTATAGGCTCGACTCTTGGCTATCTGGAGCTGTTCAGCGAGCTTGCGGCGCAAGATAAACTGACCTTTCAGCAATTGCGCCAGAGAAAAACCCCGACTATCCCGAAGGTCACTGATAGCACGACGAACCCACTCCCTGAGAACAGGTTGCTTTACTGATGGATCTCGGATTGCGTGATCCAGCCAGCCAACGAGATCTGCTTCGGTGCGATCATGGGCGAACCCAGGAAGATAGGTCGCAGCATCATCCTTGATTAAGCGGTAATTGAGCTCCTCCCCATCTAGGTCGACCTCAAACGTCATGGTCTCATCGTTGATGCGAAAACTGGACAAATCGGGCGGAAAAGACAACAGATCCCAAGTGAAGTTAGTCGAAAGGGCACCTTTATCAACCAACTCCAATTCGCCCTGCTCAACCATGCACAGACGAGGAACACTGAACACAGCCCCTCGTTCACTAGGTGCCTTGGCTGCCAAGGATTTCAACTGGTGTTGCTCAATTCGTGCAGCTAGCTCTTCCCGCTTCTTGGGTGGAGCCGTAGCCACAATAACCTCTACTGTTGCCTCATCAATTTCGTCGGTAAGGTCAATGGTTCCCCCTTTCCCTTCTGGGCTGGGAGTAAACAGCACCCGTTGATGGTCTCGTTCTGGCACATTAGCAAGATTGGGAGCCTTAGGCAGCTCAATACGAGTTGTAGGCAGAGGCGGAACTGTAATTTCGCCACCCTCAAGAGGTAGGTCTCTCTCTTTCCGGATTGCGGTAGCCGCTTCCATCGGGTTGAAGCCAATATTGACCAAGGATTGAGTCAACTCCCCAGCGGCCCTGCCAAAATCGTCCGTAACCGCATGAGCGTAGGCCTTGTTCATTTCCCCCTGGCGGCGACGGGTTGCGTACGGCATTCGTAACACTCTGCCAAGCAACTGCTGGATATCTTTATCGCTTTTGACTTGGGCTACAGAGCAGAACACATAGGCAAAAGAACAATCCCAGCCCTCTTTAAGTGCCTGCTTGGTGATGATGACCTCTATTGGACATTCCCGCGCAAAAAGATCCACACCGTCGATTTCGCGGGTCGTGCCTGTAGCAATGGCAATCGATTTCTCAGCAACGCCTGTCTCGACAAGGTGTCGCTTCACCTCTTCAACCGTGGCAGCGCCTTTTGCGTTCTGGGCCTGAATCAAGAGAATCGGACGGATGTAGTCAGGCTCATCCATGGCCGTTTTAGCGAGCATGTTCCGGCGTGCCACCGCACTATTGATGGCTTCTTGCCACTCCCCATTATGTTCCTTCAGAACAACAGGGAACTTGATCATGTTTTCTGCCTTCAACTCGAAGGCAGAAACACTTACAAGAACATTTGAACTCTTAACGTCGGGAGTGGCGGTCAACTCAACAACGCCACGAGGCCCTAGCCGCTCATAAACCGTATAAGAGAGGGGCGTAGTCGCGTTATGGGCCTCGTCCATGATAATTAAAGGGCCGTGCATTCTGAGCAGGTTTGCAAATGACGCCACTACTTGCCCGCTGTCATCCCGATGCAAGTATTCCAGCTCTTTGGAACTGCTGGAGAAATGGGGTTCCAGCTCTTCGTGGTAATCATAAACCTTACGGCCTTCCTTATTTTCCACTCTCAATGCAGCAACAGTGGAAATCACGATACAAACCTTAGTTCCCAAGTCTGCAGGACGGATTTGGGAAAAATCTGCGACGTCAAAGACCGCGACCTGACCACCAAAGGCATCATCTAGCTCCTGTCTGTAGGGATGCCTTGGATCGCTGAATGCCTCCAGAGTTTGATCCTTGATTTGAGTGGTTGGGACCATCCACATCACGAGCGGAAACTGCCGTTCCAGCAAAGACCGACTTGCGGCCTGAATAATGTGGGCCCCCATGACAGTTTTCCCCCCACCCGTGGGAATACGCAGGCAGACATACGGGATGTGCGGCAAGCCAGGCATGGGCTTGTATTCGTCAATCAGCCCTTCATCCACGGCTTTACCGAAAGCAGATGCGGCTCCTTCAACACGAGCCAGCTCCAGAAAATGCTCCAGGCTGGCAAGGGAGCGACGTTGATATTGCTTGAGAGCCAAAGCCATAGAGCTATGCCTTGATGTCGTAGGGTGTTTGTTTAAAAGTGATATCCAGCTCGTCAAGCTGCTCCTGAGTCAGGCCACTAGCCTCCCCATAAATCACCTTTGGGCCATCAAACTTAGGGAGCGAACGTAAAACTCGACGCGTCAGAACATTCCCCCCTCCATTACTCTCATCACCCAGAATTCCGTTATAAAGCAGGTAGTAACCGATACCGTTATGACTCCCTAGGAATGACTCTTTCGGGGCACGAGTTGAGCGAGCAATTCCTGTTTCGGAGAACCAGACATGGGCCGCTAAACTTTCAAAACGTATATCTGGCCGGATATGACCATTTTCGTCGAACACTGGCGCGCCTAGTTTAAAGAAACGAAACCCCCCTCCTCCTTGCCAGTTGACTGACTTCGAGATACCTCCCTGCTCACCAAGCACAACTTCTTTGAGGCGTGGCTGACAATGTGAGCGGGCATGCTCACCCATCTCTATTCCGATCCATTGCCGACCAGTCTTATGAGCTACTGCAGCAGTCGTTCCGGACCCGAGGAAACTGTCGAGGACGATGTCTCCCGGATTTGTGGCGATATCAAGGATTCGCTTGATAAGTCTTTCAGGCTTCGGTGTATCGAAAGCTTGGTCTGCCCCAAACAGCTCATTGATTTCTTTTTTTGACTCCTGATTGTGACCAACCTCAGAATTTGGCCACCAAGTCCAAGAGGACACTCCCTCGTGCTCAGCCAAATAATTCTTAACTCGAGGCCTTCCATCGCCTTTGGCGCCAAACCACATACGGCCTTGTTTTCGCAATTCATGAAACACAGGCTCAATATTAGACCAGCATCGCCCCGCAGGCGGCTCAACGATACGCCCGCTTGGCAACTGAATCTTATACATCTGGTTTGGACGCCAACCTTGCGCCGTAAAGTCAGTTGAGGACCATGGTCCACGAGGGTCGTTGTCAGGATTTTTGAATCCAGTCGCCTTCGAACGGTCCAATGCTAATCGATTTAAGGAAATCTTATTTATGTCTCTCGCATAAACAAAAAGGTGATCATGCGCAGCCCCCATCTGAATACGCGCATCTGCCGATGTACGCTTCTGCCAAAGAGCATTACAGACAAAATTCTTTCGCATGAATATCTCATCAGCAATAACTTTAAAGTAGTGCGCTTCGTTATCGTCTAAGGTTACCCAGATTGTTCCATCTTTAGATAGAAGGCTGCGGAGCAGCTGCAAACGGGGATACATCATCGACAACCACTGCGAATGTTCGAGGTTATCGTCATAGTGTTCAAAAGCGCTTTGCGTGTTGTAAGGGGGATCGATAAATATGCACTTCACTTGCCCAGCATAGTAGGGAAGCAAAGCTTTTAAAGCATCGAGATTATCTCCCTCGATGAGCATATTGGCCGAATCAGGCTCACCGTAAGATAGACCCGTGACAGGCTGCAGCAATCGGTACGGTGTGAGCGCTGCGCGGGTCAAATCTTCCTCACGTTTATACCAAGACAACTGCGGCATTTAGTATTTTCCTGTTCCTACAATTCTTTGTTGATCATCAAAATGAAGACCACTATTTTTTGAATGGAACCACATCGCCCGGCATTGGGCCATTTGATCTTCTTGCCTTGGATTTGAGCTTAAGAGAAACCACTTTATCCTCAGCATTTATCTGCTCACTTAGATAACCATGGCGGAGATTACAAAGCATCTCGATTATCTCCGGCGCCAAGCCAATTTGATTAACCAGTGTGTCACGATCAAAAACCCCGTTATCTACCAAGAGGTGGACGCCACGCATCATCAGCTTGGGCTGCTCAAAAGGGATGGCATCATCTCCAGGCTCACCCTTTGTCCACTTTCGGGCAGAACGACCTTTCCAAAGCCTTAGCTCAAGTTGCTCATTCAAAAGAGAAAGGTCTCGGCACCGAACAATCATTGCAGCAACAGACACCCTCCACCTGGATTTTAGCGAGAGCAGATTGTCAAGGGTTGGCCATACCACTTCTTGAGAGAAGCTATCAGGCGGCAGCAAGAAAGCACTAGCAAACCGGTGTGCCTGCTCTTCCAATAGATTGTAGAGCTCACTTTTGGCGTACT
>NZ_LWEZ01001429.1:0-2200 GCF_001634945.1 Alcanivorax sp. HI0044 | reverse complement strand
CTATGTGGAACACCGCGGCAGCATTCAGGGCAAGAAAGTGGTGTGGGTCGGCGATGGCAACAACATGTGCGCCAGCTACATCAACGCCGCCAATCAGTTTGATTTCGAGCTGGTGATCAGCAGCCCGGATGGCTTCACTCCGGACAGCGACTTGCTGGGCCGCTACCCGGACCGGGTCAGCCTGGAGCCGGACGTGGCCACCGCCGTGCAGGGCGCACACCTGGTGGTCACCGATGTATGGGCTTCCATGGGCCAGGAAGACGAACAGCAAACACGCCTTAACGCCTTTGACGGCTACCAGGTCACCCCGGAGCTGATGGACAAGGCCGACCCGGATGCGCTGTTCATGCACTGCCTGCCGGCCCACCGCGGCGAAGAAGTCAGCCATGAAATGATGGAAGACCCCAGAGCCGTGGTCTGGGATGAGGCGGAAAACCGCCTGCATGCCCAGAAAGCCCTGCTGGAATTCCTGCTCACCGGGCAACATTGATGGCAACGCTGCACGCACCATGCCACACGCATCACGGAGACATCTTCCCCTGTTGCGTGCAGCGTGAAGCCGGGAGCGCATGATCATGAACGCCCCCCTACTGCGCCTTGAGAATCTGGCCTGCGGATATCACCAGCAAACCGTCGTAAAAGATTTGAACCTGGAACTGGCGGCCGGTGAAATTGCCTGCCTGCTGGGCCCCAGCGGCTGTGGCAAGACCACCACATTGCGGGCCATCGCCGGGCTGGAACCGGTGACCGCCGGCGCCATCAGCATTCAGGGCAAACAAGTCTCCGGCCCCCACCGTCAGCTTCCTCCCAACCAGCGCGGCCTGGGCATGGTATTCCAGGAACATGCCCTGTTTCCTCATCTCACCGTGGCAAACAACGTGGCTTTCGGCCTGCGGCAGCAAAGCCGGGAGGAACGCGAAGAGCGGGTACACGCGAGCCTGCAACGGGTACGGCTCAGCGGCCTGGAGCAACGCTACCCCCACGAACTCTCCGGCGGCCAACAGCAGCGTGTGGCGCTGGCCCGGGCGCTGGCCCCCCAGCCCGCCCTGCTACTGCTGGACGAGCCTTTTTCCAGCCTGGACCTGGATCTGCGTCGGGCGCTGGCCCAGGAACTGGGAGACATCCTGCGTCAGGAAAAGGTCACCACCCTGCTGGTCACCCACGACCAGGAAGAAGCTTTTGCGCTGGCCGACCGGGTCGGCGTCATGCAACAGGGCCACCTGGAGCAATGGGATACGCCCTATAACATTTACCACGCGCCGACGAACCGGTTCGTGGCAGAGTTCGCCGGTTACGGCACCTTTTTGCGCGGCACCGTACGCGATGGCAACACCGTTCACACCAGCTTGGGCGATGTCAGCGGTCGCAGCCATGCACCGCTGAAACCTGGCACGGAAGTAGAAGTACTACTCCGCCCGGAAGACGTGATTGCCGACGAATCCGCCCCCCTGGCACTGCCCGTCACCCGACGCCAATTCACCGGCGCCAACATCCTCTACCATCTACGCGTCGATGCCAGCGAAACCCTGCTCTGCCAGACCGACAGCCACACCAATGTAGTGGAAGGCGACAACCTGCATGTCCGCCTGGGCACCAAGCATTTGGTCACTTTTTCAGTTAACAGTTGATAGTTGACAGTTGATAGTTGATAGTTGACAGCTTGGAGTGCCCCCGATTTAGTAGACACCTAATGATTAAACGGTCGCAGCATAGGCACTGGGGGTAACTCCTCCCAGTGCCATGTGCCGACGCACATTGGGATAGTACTGGTCCGTATAGTAACGAACTTCGCTCGCCATTTCGTCTCGGCCTATCTCTCCAAGAGGGCGAGTCCACTCCTTTTTTAGCAAGGCAAAGACACTCTCGGCACAAGCATTGTCCCAGCAGTTGCCGCGCCGGGACATGCTGATGGTCACCTTTCTGTCATTGAGCCAACTCAGAACCTCTTCACTACGATATTGGCTGCCTTGGTCTGAGTGGAACAGCAAATCACGCCCCGCAGGTTTCTGGCGCCTCCAGGCCTGTTTCAGCGCCGCTATAACCAATTGTGAGCAGTTAACCGGCCCCATCGCACGGCCCACGATCTGACGAGTCCCCAGATCCAGCACAACGGCAATGTAGAGCCAGCCTTCTTGGCAGCGGATCTGGGTAATATCCGACACCCAGACACGGTTGGCCTTCCCAACCGAGAACTGGCGAT
>NZ_LWEZ01001428.1:0-624 GCF_001634945.1 Alcanivorax sp. HI0044 | reverse complement strand
GTATCTGTCCCCAAAATGAATGCATTGCCGTAGAATGGCACCGTTCTGAAAGAGAGTCTGTTCCCATGCAATTTGTCGATGAAGCCACTATTGATGTCCATGCCGGAAAGGGCGGTGACGGCTGTCTGAGCTTTCGTCGCGAGAAATACGTGGAGTTTGGCGGGCCGGACGGCGGTGACGGTGGTGCCGGCGGTCATGTTTATGTGCAGGCCGATACCAATATCAACACCCTGGTGGATTACCGGTACGACCGTATCTTCAAGGCACGTAATGGTGAGCCGGGCAAGGACCGCCAGATGACCGGCAAATCCGCTGATGATGTCATTCTGTATGTGCCGGTGGGCACCACCGTGGTCGATCTGGATACGGAAGAGGTGCTGGCGGACCTGACTGCCACCGACAAGCCGGTGATGGTGGCCCAGGCCGGTCGTGGCGGGCTGGGCAATATCCACTTCAAGAGCAGTGTGAACCAGGCGCCGCGTAAAACCACCAAGGGCAAGCCCGGCGAGTCCCGGCGCTTGCGTCTGGAGCTGAAGGTGCTGGCGGATGTGGGGCTGTTGGGTATGCCCAATGCGGGCAAGAGCACGCTGATTCGTGCCATTTCCGCGGCCAAGCCGAAAGTGG
>NZ_LWEZ01001427.1:0-13005 GCF_001634945.1 Alcanivorax sp. HI0044 | reverse complement strand
GGTGTGGCGGCCTTTGTGCAGGTCATTGAAAAAGGCGATCCAGCCCCGGTCCGTGGTTTCTGCGATTACCGTACCGTTAGTCATATCAATGGCGAGCCAGGCATCCCCGCCGGGGCGTGGCATAGGCAGGTAGATTTCGTCGGCGGCCCATTCCGGTTCCCCGCGGGTGTGCAGCAAATCCATTTTCTGCGCCAGCCATTGCTGGACGGCGGTGGGCAGCTGGCCGCTCTTTTGCTCCGCAAGCTCGGATAACAGCTCGGCGGGTAGCTCACCCTGATGTTCGCGGATGACCGGATCGGCGCTGATCTGGCTGGCGTGGTTGAGGGTAATGCCGGTCAGGCTGAACAACACCAGGCTGATCAGGCAGATCGCAGAGGTCACCCAGTGCCACTGGTGGAGTTGTTTCAGCCAGAAGGCTTTGCGTTTTTTATTCACGGTGGAGCTCAGGTCATTCACAACAGAGGGAGAGATGTTAATGAGAATGGTTATGTTTAAATACTGCTATCTTCGTAAAGAATGTAATGACTGGCGGGTTGCCTGAATTCTGTTCAAAAAAAGCTGGCCTAGATAAATGATAATTCTTATCATTCGTGAATGAATGCCATTGCTCAAATTCCCGCACGCTTGCTGGTTATCGAAGATGATTCGGTACTCAGCGGCCATCTGCACGACTACTTTTCAGAGCGTCACTACCTGGTATCGCAGTGTTCGGATGGGCCTGCGGGCCTGGAGGCTGCGGCCTCCGGCGATTATGACCTGGTGTTGCTGGATATCCTGTTGCCGGGACTCAATGGGCTCGAGTTGCTTAACGCCCTGCGTCAGCAAAGCCCGGTGCCGGTGATTGTGGTGTCTGCGTTGGGCGATGAACAGGCGCGCATTCAAGGCCTCATCAACGGGGCGGATGATTACCTCCCCAAGCCGTTCAGCATGGCCGAATTGGCGGTGCGGGTGGATGCGGTGTTGCGCCGGGTGGCGCTGGAACGTGTCCGACCGGAAGACGAAGGGCTGGAATCCGTGGGCAAGCTGGTGCTGCGTGACCATGACCTGGTGGCGCTTTATCGGCACACGAATCTGGGCCTCACCAATACCGAATTCCGTTTGCTGCAAGTATTGCTGGAACATCGTGATACGGTGCTCAGTAAGCCGTTCCTCTACCAGGCGGTATTACACCGCGGTTGCGGTCGCCATGACCGTAGCCTGGATCTGCACATCAGTCATGTGCGGCGCAAGCTGCGCGATGCCGGCGCTCCGGAGTCCGCGGTGCGAACAGTCTGGGGACAGGGCTATACCCTGATCACCGACGCTCTGTGATGTTGAAACGCTATTCCCTTCTTTGGCGCCTGGCGCTGGTTCTGGTGGTTGTTGCGGTGACTACCATGGTGGCAGGCACGCGCATTACCGGTGTCCTGCGCGATGATGCCCAGCGGCTGAACCAGCAGGCGATTGCCATTATGCAAGGTTATGCGGCGGCGGCGGAGCAGGCCTGGTTGACCGGCGGCCAGGCAGGAGTCGATCAGTGGCTGGCGGACATGAGGAGCCGTGAAGCGGGTGATATCGCTGTTATCAGTGCCACAGACCAGTCGCTGAGCAGTGTTCCGTTGACCGAGCAGGAACGGGCCGGGTTGCGCTTTCAGCGTGGCGTGGATAGCCGCATGAGTTTTCGTTACGGCAAAAAGATGCCCTACCTGGGCGTGCCGTTTCCCGTCGCGCCGGAACAGGGCAGCTTGCTGATGCAGTTGCCTCCCCGTTTGCGCCCGGGCACCTACTGGCCATGGGTCGAAAATCTGCTGCTGGTGGGGATGCCCACGTTGTCTGCGTTCCTGCTGGGTGGGCTGTTGTTCTGGCGTGCTCGTGTGCCCTTGAAAGCCCTGCAGGCGCAAGTGCTGGGCTTCAAGGATGATACCCAGGCACGTGTGACCGGCCCGCTGGCAACACGCGGGGATGAGTTCGGGGAGCTGGCCCGCAGTTTCAATCATATGGCGGAACAGGTGTCCGGGATGCTGGATACCCAGCGCCAGCTGCTCAATGACATGTCCCATGAATTGCGCACCCCCTTGAGTCGTTTGTCCGTGGCACTGGAAAGTGACATGAGCGAGGCCGAACTGCGTCAGCGGGTGGACCAGGAGCTGCACCACATGCGCACCCTGGTCGATGACACCCTGGCGCTGGGGTGGCAGGACACCGACACCGGCACCTCCGGCCTGGAATCTCTGTCGCTAACGGCGCTGTGGGACATGATTGTTGAAAATGCGGCGTTTGAAAGCGGCTGGGACAAGCGTCGTTTCCCCTGCGCGCTGCCGGACGATGCGTTGGTGTACGGCAACCTGAATGTGTTGGCCCAGGTGTTTGAGAACCTGGTCCGCAATGCCATTCGCCATTCCCCGGAGCAGGGGACCGTGCAATTGCTTGGGCAATGGGAAGAGGGAACCTGGCACCTGCAGGTAGTGGATCAGGGGCCGGGGGTGCCGGACGACAAGCTCGACCGAATCTTTGCCCCCTTTGTCCGTCTGGACGCCGCTCGGGCTGACCGTAGCGGCTTCGGGCTGGGATTGAGCATTGCCCGGCGTGCGGTGGAGCGGCTGGGCGGTGAACTGTGGGCACACAACGGCACCCCTGGCCTGTGTGTGCATTTGCGCCTGCCCGCCCCGCCACTTGTATAAATTGTAAATCTCCTTTCGTTACAAATAAGAATCAATATCATTCCGTTTCGTGAAGTGGATTCATTACTGCTTCCCGGGCCTTGTATGGCCTGTTTTCCGGGGGATCTGCATCGATTCTTCGCCGCTGGCCTGCCGGGCCGCGCGGTGAAAGGGGGCGGTTTGCACTCCGGTTTGATGTTGTTGCTTACCTTTGAGGAGTAAAGACCATGGGAATGCGTTTGGGGACTTTGGCGTTGGCACTGGCGGCTGCCAGTGGCGCCGGTTGGGCAGACGATGAGGTGCACGAGCTGGGGCAAGTGTCAGTCACGGCGGGTGGTTATGTTCAGCAGGTGGAAGATGCGCCGGCGTCGATCAGTGTGATTGACCGGGAGCAGATCGAAGAGCGCTTCTACCAGGACACCACGGACGCCTTGCGTGATGTCCCGGGCGTGATTGTCACCGGTGGTGGTTCCGGTGATCGCGGTAACGATATCGTGATTCGCGGCATGCCGTCCTCGTACACCCTGATCATGGTCGACGGCAAGCCGGTGTCCACCCGGGAAAGCCGTCCCAACGGCAGCGCCGGGTTCGAGCAGAGCTGGCTGCCGCCGCTGCAGAGCATTGAGCGTATCGAAGTGGTGCGTGGTCCCATGTCCACCCTGTATGGCTCTGATGCCATGGGCGGGGTGGTCAACATTATTACCCGCAAGGTTGAGAAAGAGTGGGGCGGTTCTGTACAGCTGGACGCCATCATCCAGGATGATTCGCGCTCCGGCGATAGCCAGCAGGGCAACTTCAGCCTGAGCGGCCCCTTGAAAGAAGACCTGCTCGGCCTGCAAGTCTATGGCGGTTTTTATAATCGCCAGGAAGACCTGTTTGTGGATGGCTACGAACAGAAAGACCTGCGCAACCTGACTGCGAAATTAAGCCTGACGCCCACGGATAATCATGATTTCTCCGTGGAGGCGACCCGTACCCAGGACAGCCGCCAGGGGCTGATGGGGCGTAGCGCTGCGTCCACCGGTTGTCGCGGTGGCTGTACCGACAGCTTTAGTGACCATAACCGTGAATCTTTCGCGCTGACCCACACTGGCCGCTGGGCTATCGGTACCTCCGATACCTATGTGCAGCGTGAAAAGGCGGAAAACGAAAGCCGCGAAATGACCATCACCAATACCAATGCCAAGACGGCGCTGGTGATGCCCATGGGTAATCATATGGTGACGGTAGGCGCCGATTTCACGGAAGAGAAGCTGGACGACAAAACCTCCAACCGGATCTCCGATCGCACTAACATTGAGTCATCCAAGTACGCCCTGTTTGCGGAAGATGAGTGGATGCTGACTGATACTTTCTCGGTCACTGCGGGGGCCCGCATGGATGATGATGAGAATTTCGGCACCCATGTTAGTCCGCGCCTGTATGGTGTGTGGGGATTCAGCCCGCGATGGACTGTGAAGGGGGGTGTCTCCAGCGGTTTCCGCTCTCCGTCGCTGCGTGAACTAACGCCGGATTGGGGGCAGGTAAGCCGTGGCGGTAACATCTATGGTAACCCGGACCTGGAACCGGAAACCTCGATTAACCAGGAGTTGGGCCTGTACTTCAACGCTGGCCGGGCGCTGATGGCTAACGTGACCGTGTTCCATAACGACTTCAAGGACAAGATTACCCGTATTACCTGCCCCATCAGCATCTGCCCGGACGGTCCGAACCAGTTCGGTTCCGATCCTACCTACCGGGTAAATGTGGATGAAGCGGAAACCCAGGGGGTGGAAGCGGCGTTGTCCACCACGTTGGCGCGGGTGGTGTCCATCAACCTGAGCTATACCTATACCGATTCCGAACAGAAATCCGGGGAATACAAAGGCGAGCCGTTGACTCAGCTGCCGGAACATCTGGCCAGCCTGAACGTGGACTGGCAAGCGACAGATACCGTGTCGCCCTGGGCGACGGTGCGCTATCGCGGCGAGGAAAGCCAGCCGACCACGGGGCCGTCCAGCAGCGCTATTATTGCGCCGTCGAATACGCTGGTGGATGCGGGGGTTGGTTTTCAGCTGACACCGCAGACCAAACTCAACACAGGCATTTATAACCTGGCCGACAAGGAAATCTTCTATGAAGAATACGGCTATGTGGAAGATGGCCGACGTTACTGGTTGGGTGTGGTAACCAACTTCTGAGGTCCGCCTGAGGCATTAGTACCTTATAGAAACAACAACGCCGGCAAATGCCGGCGTTGTGCGTTTTGCTGCGCTCAGGGTTACATTTTTTCCTGAATGCGCGTGCGGAAGTCCGCATCGTATTGGGCCAGTTGGGCAATCTGGTTATAGGTGCGCAATTCCAGGCCACTGTCCTTCACGGCTTCCACCATTTTTTCCTGTGCTTCCTTCTGCACTTTCATGGCTTCTTCAGGCTTGTCTTTTTTGGCCTGCAGTTCCTTGGCATATTTCTGCTGGATGCCGGACATGTCCTTCTGCGCATCGGCAAACGCATCTAGCTGTTTGTCACTGAACTCAGATGCCTTGGGCAGCTGCTGCATTTGCTGTTGCTGCATCTGTTGCTGCTGCTGGGCCTGCGGGGTTTGTGACGCGGGTGCACCGGGTTGCTGTGCGGCTACCGTGCCAGTGAAGGTGGCGGAAATCATCAGGGCGCCGAGCGCCATCATCCGTTTGCTCATGCTTCATCTCCTTGTCAATCGCCCCGAAACTGCCGGGGATTACGGTGTTACCGGAAAATGGCCGAAGCCAAATTACGGCGGCACTGGAAACTCCGACCGCCGTCAGCGTGTAAGTTCGGCCTGAAATGTTAAATCGTGATTCACAGTGAAGCAGTTCGCGTATGCGGTGTGGATCCAGCGCGCTGTTGAGTTCAGACAGTGCTTTCAATTCAGGCGGTTAATCGTTTCAATAAGGGGCAGGAGCGCTACGAATCTGAGACTAGCGGTCTATAACAATCATAACGAGGAGAGCAGGATGCTGAGTTCATTCCCTTTGTCTGCCCGCAACATCGCGCGTGGTGCAGTGTCAGTCGGATTGCTGGCAGGCGCCGTGGCGGTGCAGGCTGAAATGTATGCTGGGGCCCAGGTCAACCTGATGAAAATTGATCGCGGTGCGGTCAGCGATGCGCAACTCAGCGCGCTGACGGTGCGTGGCGGCATGGTACTGCACGAACTGGTCAGCGCGGAACTGCGTCTGGGGGCCGGCTTGAGCGATGATTCCTATCGCAATATCGATGTGGAAAACGACTTTTTCTACGGCGCCTATGCGCGGTTGACCCCGCCTCTGGAAGGGCCGGTGCAGCCGTACCTGATCGGTGGGTATGGTTATGTGGAAAATGATATCAATGGGACCACCCAACGGGACGATGGCAGTTCTTACGGGGGCGGCATCGATCTGGGCGTGGGCCAGCACTCCACGCTGAATGTCGAGTATCTGCGCCTGGTCGACAACGATTTCGGCAAGCAGGAGCTGATCGGGTTGGGTCTTAATTACTCGTTCTGATGGCTTGCCACGGGGTGGGGCGACGGTGGCGGCCTGGGGCCGGCCCATGTCGCCCATATCCCGTTTTGTTATAAAAGTATCACCATATATTCCTTTATATTCTTCCGCGAATTCCTATCATGGCACCTCGACATTCCCGTTTGAGGTGCTGTAGATCATGGGTAGTGCACAGCTGATTACACGTTTTGGTGACAATACCGCCGGCCTCTCCAAAGAGGCGCTGGAGGAGCTGAACCGTGTTTATCGCCCGCTGAGCTTTGCGGAGCGCATTCGTCGTGTCTACGAGGATTTTCCGCCGGATCGCATCATGGTGACCTCGTCCTTTGCGGCCACCTCTGCGTACTTTCTGCACATTATTTCGACCATCCGTCCTGAGCAGCCGGTGCATTTTATCGATACCGGCTACCACTTTGCGGATACCTTGAAGTACCGGGATTATCTGGTCGAGAAATTCGGTCTGCAGGTAGTCGATGTGACACCGGACCCGGATCACCATCAGGTCTCCCAGGAAAACCGCATGTGGGAAACCGACCCGGATCTGTGCTGCCAGGTGAACAAGGTCAACCCGCTGGAAGAAGCCAAGGGAAACTATGATCTGTGGATTTCCAGCCTGATGGGGTGGCAGACCGAACACCGTGCCGGCCTGGAAGTGTTTGAAGAGCGCCGGGGCATGATCAAGTTCAACCCGATGATTGATGTCACCAAGGAAGAGCGTGACGCTTACATCAAGGAGCACGACCTGCCGTTCCACCCTCTGGTGGCGCAAGGGTTTGATTCCATCGGCTGCAGCCACTGCACCTTCAAGGGCGAAGGCCGTGAAGGGCGCTGGAAAGGCAACAAGAAAACCGAGTGCGGCATTCATATGTAACCGCTGGACGCCGGATGCCCGACGATGCACGCTTGCATTCAAAACCTGAAAACCTTGGCCGCCATGTTCTCTGCGCAAAATGCATTACCCGGTTATTGCCTGAATGATAGCCCTGACAATCCCTAAAAAGAGATGCTGCAATAACGACAACTCTGCGAAGAACCATAAAAAAAGCCCCGCCATGAGCGGGGCTTTTTATGGGAGTATCTGGAGAGCTTATGCAAGTGCTTTTACGCGGCGCTGTCCTTGCTGTAGCCATCCACATCACCGATCAGTCCGTCCATCTCTGCCAGAAACTCCCTGTTATCGTGGTCCCAGGGGTGGAAACCGGGTTTGAACCAATCCAGCCAGGGAATAATCACCCGCCGTAACCCGCCGGGTTTGAGCCACTGGAATTTGAATGACATCCACCAGTCTTTCAGGCTGAACAACTTGCCCGTTTTATACATATTGATCACATAGAACGGGTAAAACAGCGAGAAGAAAATTACCGTAGCCATCACCAGCCCGCTGGCGCGTAGTAACCAGGACTTGAAGCCCCGGCCGAAAACCGTGATGAAGACATCAAAGGCCACCGCCTTGTGTTCGGTTTCTTCCAGCGCATGCCAGTGCCACAGTTTCTGGTATTGCGGGTCAGAACCATCAATCAACTCGGGTTCGCGCAGTAACACATCTGCCAGGATCGCGGTGAGATGTTCCAGGGCGACAGTGGCGGAGAGCTGCATGGCATCGGGCAAGCGGTGAGAAATCAGATCCAGTAGCCGGGTGACAATGGCTTCCTGCTTGTCCACAGGCAGACCGGCCTTCACCATTTTCTGGTTGTAATCCTCATGTTCACGGCCGTGCATGGCTTCCTGGCCGATAAAATTACGGACGGCTTCCTGCAATTCAGGATCGTCGATCTGGTCGCGGTATTTGCGCACGCTATTGATGAAGAAGCGCTCGCCCTCCGGGAAAAACAGCGAGAGGGTGTTGAAGAACTGGGAGATGCCCGGGCCCTTGTCGTGCCAGTCGAGAACGGCGTTGTCCGGCACATGAAATTTCAGATTGCGGCGGACGGGCATGATGTGCATTTTCATTGTTATATCACCTTTATCCATGGTCCTGACGTCTACTAAACGCCTGTTGCCACTGAATTACAATTACACTGTGACAGTCAGATACGTAATTGAAACAATCAAGGGATAAACGGTAGGGCCGCAATGGGGGAGGCAGGACAGTGATGCGAATGGGGTGGCGGCTCTGGCTCAGTGCTGTGGTGTGTATGGTGGCAATCGCCAGTGCCTTTCATGTGTTTCTGCTGGATCGGGTGGGCGTGCCTGACAATGGACTTCGCGTGAGCGAGGTCACCAGGGAAGACGGTGGACTTGACTGGACAATCCGCCTTTATGACAGCGTGGGAAAAGGAAAGGGGCGGCGCCGCTGGCAGGCGGCAGGAGAGGGCTACCGCATTGATGTCCAGCGCCGTGGAGAGCATGGGTTCGCGCTGGATATTGCCTATCGGCCAGAGTCGCAAACGCGACATCACGTGCGCCAGCAGGTACGCCTGGCTGAAGGCCCCACTCTGGTGGCCGCCTTCGGTCAGGCTCAGGGTAGGGGTGAAACCCGCGTTATCATCGATCGGGTGAAATAACCCCCTGGGCGGGGGATGCCGTTCACTTGGACCTGAGGCCTTCGCGATGTAAACATCGCTTCCCTCAACTCCCTCAACTTTCGGGATTGCTGGAAAGTTATGCTGGCATGACGACGCTGTTGGCTCCGTGCGGCTTCTCTTAAGTGAACAGCATTACCCCTGGGAAGGGGCGTTTCCGGATGCCGTCTGTTCGTCGTGATTGTCGTTGTCTGGCGTCTTGTGGAGCATCACCACAACGCCGATCGCCGTTACCGTCAGTATGGCTGCACCAATGGCCGCATTGGCATGCAGCGCCAGATTGAAGCCGGTTTTGGCTGCCGCCATCAGCGGCTGAGCGACTTCTGCCGGCAGCTGGGCGGCGGCACCAATGGCTCCACCCAGTGTATCGCCTGCTGCCAGTGCCATCGTATCGGTTAGCCCTTTGGGCATGGCCGTCAACATGTGGCTGCGATAGAGCGCGGCACCAATACTGCCAATCACGGCAATGCCCAGTGCCATGCCCAGCTCGGTAGCCGTTTCCGACGTAGCGGAGGCGGCACCGGCTTTACGGGCCGGGGCAGCACTGACCACCATGTCCGTGCCGAGAATCATCATCGGCATCACCCCAATGCCCATGATGGTCATGCCTGCAATCAGCAAGGGAATGTGTGACGGGTTTTGTACCGGCAGCATGAGTAGCAGACCGATCGCCGCCATCACCAACCCGGCGCTGACCAGCTTCCAGTGGGGCAACCGCCCCGCCAGCCTTGGTACCAGTAACGAGGCGGCGGTTTGCAGCACGGCAGGCGGCAGCATCACCAGCCCGGACTCCAGCGGTGACAAATCCAGCACGCCTTGCAGGTACTGAAAGACCATCAGCCAGGCACCGGATAGCGCCAGGATGGTTAGCAGCATGGCGGCCACGGAGGTGCTGAAGGTGCGGTTGGCGAACAGCGCCATATCAAACATGGGATTAGGCAAGCGCTGCTGGCGGCGGACGAAAATCACCCCGACGAGCAATCCCGCCGCTATGGACAGCAGCGGGATCACCGCGATGCCGTTGCGCGCCATATCTTTCAGGCCATAAATCACGGCCAGTACCATGGCCACAGACAGCAGGGCGCTGGTCCAGTCCTGGGCGCCGGCTTCTTCATCCCGGAACTCTGGTAGCAACAGGGGGCCGCAGATCAGTAAGAGCACCATCACCGGCACGCCGAGCAGGAACACCGAACCCCACCAGAAAAATTCCAGCAATGCCCCGCCGACCAAGGGGCCGATGGCGCTGCCGACAATAAAACCGGTCATCCAGACGGTAATGGCCAGGGTGCGCTCACGCTCGACCTGGAACATGTTGCGCAGCAGCGACAGGGTGGACGGCATCAACGTGGCCCCGGCAATGCCGAGCAGGGCGCGGGTGGCAATCAGCATTTCTGCGCTGGTCGCAAAGGCTGCCATGGCAGAGGCAATACCAAAGGCGGTGGCACCGGTCAGCAGCAAGCGCCGCCGGCCAATACGGTCGCCCAGCGTGCCCATGGTCACCAGAAAGCCGGCGATCATGAAACCGTAGATATCCAGTATCCACAGCAGCTCCGCGCTGGTGGGCTGCAGGTCAGCGCTGAGATGCGGGGCGGCCAGATGTAGCACTGTCATATCCAGTGCCAGCAGTACGGTGGGCAGCATCAAAACAGCAAGCCCCAGCCACTCGCGGCGGGTGGCGGGTTGGTAAACGGTAGACATCATCTTTCCTCGTAGCAGGGGCTCCCTTGTCGTTCCGGGTGACGGTTTTTCGACACCGTGATGAGCGGAACGAAACAGCCGCAAAGCCTAAATCCTCAACCTGACTTGAGGTCAAGCGCTGGCAGTGTTCATGGGTGAGGCGTGGGGAGGCGAGTATATGACCTGCAAGTGAGAAATGGGTTTCATTTATCTGAAAAAGAAAATAACGCCTGCCTGTTGAGTGGGTGCAGCGATAAGTTTCACGGCAATGCGGTCTGACGCCATAGCGTAAAGCAGCATAAAAAAGGGCGCCAGATGGCGCCCCGAGCTCTCCCGATGAGTGTGTGGGGAATTACAGTCCCCGGTTTTTCAAACGGTTGGCGTGCTGACGAAAGACACTGGCCGGGTTGGTCTCAAAGGGGCTGGCCAGACCGGCCACCTGATTCACTTCATCAAGATGGTTCATACGGTAATCGTCTCGGATCACCAGGCCCAGGTGGCTGGAGCAGCTGGAAACCAGGCCGTCATTTTTTTCGCCCAGATAGAGCAGGGCAAGCAGGCCCATGCCGGCGTCGCTGATGTCTAACACGTTGGTCAGCGGTTTGGCGCCGGACCAGGAATAGTAGTTGACGCCGTTGCTGCCTTGCTCCGGGGCTTCGCCGCAGGCCTGTTGGGGAAGGCCTTCCGGGTAGTGGCTGTTGAATTCGCTGCTGCCCTTTGTGGAAAGGGAATACAACGCGGCCAGGGAATCCTGGTCGTATCCGCCGCCGGAAATCAGGTCGAGAAAGCCGACCGCCGCGTTGACGATATCACCCAGAAGTTCCGCGTTGAGCGGCAGGTTTTCCTGTACGCCCAGCAGGACATCGGCCATGCGTGCACCGGTGTGTGGCCCGGCTACAGAGGTGGCAGAGGCGACATACTGGGGGTAAACCGAGGCCACATAGCGTACCGTTGGGCCGCCATGGCTGTGCCCGATCAGGTTCACTTTCTGCGCGCCAGTGGCGGCGAGAATATCCTCGACCTGCCGGGCCAGCTGTTCGCCACGTATCTCGGTGCTGTTGGCGGCGGCAACCTGGGTCACATAGACTTCGGCACCGCTGCGTCGCAGTTCTTCCGGTATCCGGTACCAGTAGTTATAGCCAACAATATCGTCGAAACCGAATAAACCATGGCTGAGAACAATGGGATAACGGGTTTCGGTGTAGGTATCCTTGAATAGCCAGTCAAACCAGCCAGCCTGGGCTGGCATACTTATTGACAGGCTTAACAGGAATGCCATGGAGGTGAACGCTCTGGTGAGCGACTTGAAGGGTGTAGTCATTGTGCTTTACCTGGCTCGTTATTGTTATCGGCGGTACTGCCGTTTCTGCGCCGAGCGTTCCCTGGTCAGGGAGTGTGAACACCTTAAGGCAGATGAAATCAAAAGTTAACACTGGTGTTAATATTAATATGTTATAAGGGAATATTTCCCCGGTGTTAACTGTGCACGGTCTTTTCTGTCGGTAATTTTTATTGAAAACAGTGTCTTGTGGCGAGTTTGTGGCTATGTGGCGAAATGTCTGTACAGTAACATTAGTGTTAACAAGGGCGATTGGTGATGAATGAAGGAGTGGCGCAGCGCCGGGGGAGCGTGGCGGGCAACAGCAAGGCTGAAGCAACACGTGCGCGGATTTTGGCGGCGGGGCGCACGGTCTATGGCGAACAGGGCATGCATGGCACCACCGTGCAACGAATACTCAAGGAAGCGGGCATTTCCCGGCCGACCTTCTACAAGTATTTCGCCTCTGCGCCCGAGGTGGTTGATGAGATTGTGCAAAGCTGCAATGCAGAAGTGGAAGGCTTGTTTGTGAAAGTGTTTGCCCAGCCCCAGAAAGCCTTTTATGACTATCTGCCGATGGCCTTGAGTGGCTATTTGAACTGGGGGCGCTCACTGGGGCCATTGATGATTGCCCGTTTTCGGGAGCTGCATGATGTGTCTTCGCCGGTATCGCGTTACCGCGATGCGCATAACCAGCGCATTGTCATGATTCTCCACGAAGCCATGAAGGCCCATGGCCGGACACCGCCGGATGACCTGGCGTTAAAAACCCTGGTGCAGGGGATTGAGCATCTGGGATATCAGTTCTGTGCGGAAGCGGAACACACAGAGATGCCCCGTTATATCACCGTTATGGCCCGGCTGTGTGTGAGCATGCTGGGTCAGCGGGAAGACTGGGAGGCCATGTTGGCATCCCCGTTCTTCAGTCGGCTTATGGCGCTTGAGGACTAGGGAGTCTCTGAACAATTCCTTGCGTACTCAGCGAGGCCTGAAGGGTGCAGCTGTTGTGTTTTGTTGCGACGGACAGGGTGGTTCCCTTTCCTAGTGACAAAGCGCAGCAGATGGGCCCTTCAGGCCTCGCCCTACGGGTCTTCCAAGCTGGCCCGCACTCGTTGTTGCGCTTTTTTGATGGATGGACATATCTCGATCCCAGTTAGGGGACACCTTCAAAATCGCGCCCTCTGTGCCCCGAATGGGGTATAGATTGCGAGCCAGCCTGAAAGACTGAGCATGCAAGGAGTTGTTCAGAGACTCCCTAGACGCCCGATTATTGAAAGTATTACGACATGACATAAAAAGGAGAACATCATGTCACGTATCCAGGGGGCTCTTGCCCTGCTCGTTGTGTTACT
>NZ_LWEZ01001426.1:0-3317 GCF_001634945.1 Alcanivorax sp. HI0044 | reverse complement strand
GACCACCTGCTGTCAGGCAAGAAAGCACTGGTTGTCGGTTACGGCGAAGTGGGCAAGGGCTCAGCCCAGTCCCTGCGCCAGGAAGGCATGATCGTGAAGGTTACCGAAGCGGACCCGATCTGCGCCATGCAGGCCTGCATGGCGCAGATCGGGTCCGCTTCGGTAACCTTCACGATCATGCCTTCCTGGCGCAGGGACTGGGCTGAGCCCTTGCCCACGTCGCCGTAACCGACAACCAGTGCTTTCTTGCCTGACAGCAGGTGGTCGGTGCCGCGTTTGATGGCATCGTTCAGGGAATGACGACAACCATACTTGTTGTCGTTTTTGCTCTTGGTGACGGAGTCGTTCACGTTGACCGCCGGCACTTTCAATGTGCCTTTTTTCAGCATTTCGTAGAGACGGTGCACACCGGTGGTGGTCTCTTCGGTGATGCCGTGAATGCTGTCGAGCATGGCCGGGTAGGTCTCGTGGATGTAGCCGGTCAGGTCGCCACCATCATCCAGAATCATGTTGGCTTCCCACAGCTCGCCGTTGCCGTCGCGACAGGTTTGCTCGATGCACCACATGTACTCTTCTTCGGTTTCGCCTTTCCAGGCAAACACCGGTACGCCGGCGGCGGCGATGGCCGCAGCGGCGTGGTCCTGAGTGGAGAAAATGTTACAGCTTGACCAGCGTACTTCGGCACCCAGGGCGACCAGGGTTTCGATCAGCACAGCGGTCTGAATGGTCATGTGGATACAGCCGATGATTTTGGCGCCTTTCAGCGGCTGCTCGGCACGGTACTTTTCGCGAATGGCGATCAGTGCCGGCATTTCGGTTTCGGCGATATGGATTTCCGAGCGGCCATAGGCGGCAAGGGAAATATCGGCGACTTTATAGTCGGTAAAGGTGTCCGCTTTCGCGTTCATGGTTTTCTCCGTTGGGGTCGGACGTCGAAGGTCGGACGTCTGACGCTAAAAGCTTTCATGCACTTTTCAGTGCCTGGATCAAGTTGTTGAGCATGGCGTAAATGCGGTCAACATCCTGGTTGAGTTTCTCAAGTTCGTCGTGAAAGGCGAGTCGGCTTGAGAGAAAGAGTTGAGTTTCCAACTCCTGCAGTGAGCCTCTGGCGATGTAGAGGAAGCGAACAAAATCCTTGTCGGTTCCCCGGCCTGATCCTTCAGCAATATTTGATGCGACACTCACAGAGGCTCTGCGCATCTGCTGACTCAACCCGAAGCGTTCCTCATCAGGAAAATGTCGGGTGATCAGATAAACCTGTTCAGCCAACTCCATGGCTCCACGCCACACATTGAGGCGCTGATATTTTCGAGACACTTCAGGACCTCCCTGTCCCAAGCGTCCGACGTCAGACTTCTGACGCCCGACTGGTTTTTTTACAGCGCCTTGGCCAGTGCTTCTGCCTTGTCGGTCTTCTCCCAGCTGAACCCTTCACGACCAAAGTGGCCGTAGCTGGCAGTGGGGCGGTAGATCGGCTTGCGCAGGTCGAGCATCTCGATGATGCCGCGCGGACGCAGGTCGAAGTGTTCACGAACCAGATCGACGATGGCGCTATCACTAATCTTGCCGGTGCCGAACGTGTTCACCGAAATGGAGGTGGGTTCGGCCACGCCGATGGCGTAGCTCACCTGGATCTCACATTTGCTGGCCAGGCCCGCGGCGACAATATTCTTGGCCACATAGCGACCGGCGTAGGCGGCAGAACGATCTACCTTGGACGGATCCTTGCCGGAGAAGGCACCGCCACCGTGACGGGCCATGCCGCCGTAGGTGTCCACAATGATTTTACGGCCGGTCAGGCCGCAGTCGCCCATGGGGCCACCGATCACGAAAATCCCGGTGGGGTTCACGTGGTACAGGGTGTCCTTGTGCAGCCATTCTTCCGGCAGCACGGGCTTGATGATTTCTTCCATCACCGTTTCGCGCAGGTCGGCCAGCTTGATGTCCGGGGAATGCTGGGTGGACAGCACCACCGCATCCACGGCCACGGGTTTGCCGTTGTCGTAACGCAGAGTGACCTGGCTTTTCGCATCCGGACGCAGCCAGGGGAGAGTGCCGTTCTTGCGCAACTCGGCCTGACGCTCCACCAGACGGTGAGAGTAGTACACCGGGGCGGGCATCAGGGTATCGGTTTCGTCAGTGGCGAAGCCGAACATCAAGCCCTGGTCGCCGGCGCCCATTTCCTTGTCTTCGGCTTCGTCTACGCCGATGGCGATATCGGCGGATTGCTTGCCGATGCCATTGAGTACGGCACAGCTGGCGCCATCGAAGCCTTTTTCAGAGCTGTCGTAGCCGATATCCAGGATCACCTGGCGAACGATGTCTTCCAGCTCCACGTAGGTGTTGGTGCGCACTTCACCGGCGACCACGGCCATGCCGGTTTTTACCAAAGTTTCCACCGCCACGCGGGCGTGGGGGTCATCCTTGATGATGGCATCCAGAATGGCGTCCGAGATCTGGTCAGCCATTTTATCCGGATGGCCTTCGGACACGGATTCGGAGGTAAAGATGGAATATTCACTCATTGCCGGAGTGCTCCTTGATTACTGGTCTGACGTCGGACGTCAGAAGTCTGATGCTAAAAAACAGAGAGGGTTGGATTTCGTCGTCTGACTTTCGACGTCAGACGTCCGACCCCTCTCCAAGTCATAAAACCTGGAACAATCATCGTGCCCTAATCGAGGCGCTTGAACGTCCTCACCTGCACCTGAAACCCGTTCCGCAGTGCCAGAAACTGGCTTTCCTGCAACTCAAGGCCGGCGCGGCCGGCCCAGTCCACCAGATCGGCTTCATCAAAGCCGAGCCAGAAATCCCCGCAGGTCTCGTGGGCCCAGTGCTGGTCATGCCGACACAGGTCGGTGATCAGCAATGTGCCGCCGGCCTGCAGTTGTGCGGCAGCGGCGCGGATGGCGCTGGCCGGTGCGGGCAGGTGGTGCAGCACCATGTTCAATACCACGGCGTCCACCGTGGGCAGGTTTCTGGCGGCTTGTGGCCAGTCCCCCAGTATTAACTCCACATTTGACCGTTTGGCGACCGTCTTGCGCGCCCGTGTGAGCATGGCCTCGGCATTGTCCAGGCCGATAACCTGTTCAAAATGCCCGGCGAGCTCCAGCAGGAACAGCCCGTCACCGGGGCCAATTTCCAGCACCTGTTTTCCTTCCGGGCTGGCGCGCAACAGCAGCTCGCAGGCCTGTTCGGCATATTGCCCGTACTCGGCGATCAGCTCCTGCTGGGCATCATGCTGTTCGGCGTGCCGGGCAAAAAAGGCGCGGCTTTGCTCTGCCCGTTGTTGCTGCACCTGCTCCAGCCGCGCGGCG
>NZ_LWEZ01001425.1:0-852 GCF_001634945.1 Alcanivorax sp. HI0044 | reverse complement strand
GTATAACCTGATACGCATTCTCATGGCGCAATCCGCAGCGTTATCGGATGTGCTCCCGCGAGCATTGAGCTTCAAGCATGCATTACAGATTTGGAATGCATGGAGTTGCCGTCTGGCATCGGGTTATTCGCAAGCAGATTTAGTGGAACTCTTGGTGCTTATTGCACTGCGATGCGTGGGCAACCGTCCGGGAAGAGTTGAGCCGAGAGCGGTGAAAAGACGGTCAAAGCCCACGCCACTGCTGACGCGACCCAGGCATGAGGCACAAGCCGACATACGAAAGAATGGTCATCCTCCGAAACAACGGGAGTGGAACCGGTCAGGTCAGCAACAGGAAAGACTTTGACTTAAGTAAGTGCCATTCAGGTCTGACCCCGGATCTTCCATTCGCACACAACGGCAAATACAGTGGTAATACGGCGTTTCCTCAAGGGAAATCTGCTGATAACGCGCTCGTGTCATGGTCGCCTCCATGCTGATCCATGACTTAAACCATACTGTCCTTATAGACAGGCAGCCATCAGATAATGGCCATCAGGCGCGTGAGAGATTTGCTAATTGATGGGTGTCCTGTTGTTCGTCCTCGCGGGGCAAGACCTGGCCCTCGTGTTCTCTCGTGTTCTAGACCGACGCCAGAGGGTGTTCAAAACTCTGTGTCACAGCCAGCAGCCTCACAGGCTGATGTATTTGTCCAGGCGCTCGGGGAAGTGGATGGCCATCTGTGACAGCGTCAGATTCCAGTTCTGCACCGGGTGGGTCCAGCGCTCGGATGCCTTGAGTATACCGGCATAGAGCAGCTTCAGTAAGGCGTTCTCACTGGCGAAGCCACCCTTGGTCTTTGTCAGCTTGCGG
>NZ_LWEZ01001424.1:0-1321 GCF_001634945.1 Alcanivorax sp. HI0044 | reverse complement strand
GGCAGCCGGTTCATCGTCTATATGGCCATCCACCACCCGATAAAGCGCAGCACGCTGCAGCTGGCAATATTCCGCCAGCATGTGAATCAGGTCGTCCGCTGCAGGAAGCCGAACCCTGTCACTTTCATCCAGGGTCAGATCGCGCAATCGCACCAACGCATCACGCACGGTATAGGGCTTGATCAGCAGGTTTTCTTCCAACCGGTCATGGGAAAGACGCAACAGCACATACCGCTGCGTCAAATTCTGCAAACGCTCCAGTGCATAGCTGGCGGCGCTGTCTGCGCGCATCAGTTTGACGCGCCACATATCCGCAAACTCACCGCAAATAAGAATAATCACGAAACCACCAAGCATGGTGGTTTCCGGAAAGTCCATGCCTGAATAGAAACCCAAAGACGTGAGCAAAAACCAGCTGGCCACCAGACACAGCATGCCGAACACCCCGAGCAAGCTACCGTAACGCAACGCCAGTAGTATCGGCACCAGCAATACCCAACGGAAGGTCCCGATGAGTGTCAGCGGATCCTCCTCGCGCAGCCACAACCCCATGACAACGGCCAGCGCCATCAGAATCACTGCTTCGCACAGCGACCACAGCACTCTTGGCTGGGGCATGAATAGCCCCGCCAGCTTGCCGTTACTGATGCGCTCAAGCATTACTGCACCACCGGGGCGAGCAATTTATCGATGACTTTCTGCCCGGTTTCGCTGAGCGACTGGCGTGCCCAGCCGGCCCGTGAGCCCGTGCCGCTATAGACGATACGCCCTTCCGGCAATTCACGGATTTCGATCATTACCCCCACCGCGGGCTCACCATCAACACCGGTTTTATAGCGCCATTCGTGTACTACCCCGCTCACCACATATTGGGCCGATTGCGAGGCGACCCACTGATTCATGTTCTTGCGGTTGGCCGCCGAGGTGCCTTCAAACAGCACCCCTTCATTATCGCTTTCCGGGTAGCGGGTTACGTTATTCACGCCATGGCGATACAGCACGGATTCGACAATGGCTGCCGCCCGCAACCCCGCCTGGGGAGTGGCAGTGCGGTTGACCATCGGCAACACCAGCCAGGTGCCCTCGCCGGACAGTTCCACATCCTGGCTGCTACGAACATGGGTACACCCGGCCAGCACGGTGGCTAACAGCAAAGTTCCCAGTAGCACAATGCTCAGTCTCATTGGATTCACTCCTAGTAATAAACTCTATATTGCAGCCCGAAGCGGTAGCTGTCTTCACCACTACCCCCGCTATTGAGCTGTTGTTCTGCATACAGCTTCCATTCATCCCGACCGATCAGCGGCCCCTCCACACCGAA
>NZ_LWEZ01001423.1:0-2230 GCF_001634945.1 Alcanivorax sp. HI0044 | reverse complement strand
CCTGATGGATATGCTCGCCATTCGTCCGCGCAACCGCATGGAATTTTCCGCCGTGAGCGGTGTCGGGGATCGCAAACTGGAACGTTACGGCGACCACTTTCTTGCCGTTCTCAATGAGGCGGCGAATGGCAACAGCGCCAGCGAGGCAGAAGACGCCGGCCCGGACAGCAACGAAATTCTCACCCTGGCCCTGGCCAACATGGACCCGCCTGCCATCGCCCGGCAACAGAACCTGAACGAGCAGACCGTCTACCGGGAGCTGAGCCAGCTGGTGGTCAACGGCAAGCTGTCACTGGAACAGGCCCTGGGCCTCAGCGACGTGGAAATCGGTATCATCCAGGACGCCCTGCTCAGCCAGGCCAACCTGGCGGAAGACACCTTCAGCTACCGCCAGATCAAGGAACAACTGGCTGACGACTGGCCCACCGGCGTCCTTCACTGTGTCCGCCAGGCCATTCTGGCTCAGTGCTGATCCGGACAGGCCACAGTGCGCCGCTGCCAGCGAACTGGGGCAACGCGCTAAAGGCGTTTCAGCTTTCCTCTTCACCGCTGCGTTTGAATGAGCGAGAAAACTGCAGAATCAAAAAGTTGATCAGCGACAGCACCAAGGCAATTTCATAACGACTGTAAGCCACCGAAATACCGATCGCCCCGGTATTCCACAGACTCGCCGCTGTGGCGGTACCGCTCACGTTAGCCCCATCCTTGAGAATCGCCCCACCGCCGATAAAGCCCATGCCGGTAATAATCCCGTACATGACCCGCGCTTCCGCGTCGGACCCGGTGTACACCTGCATTCCCACCAACATATAGCCACAAGCCGCAATGGAAACCAGCGGAAAGGTACGCAAGCCGGCGCCTCGCGCCTTCTGTTCCCGGTTCCAGGCCACCGGCAACGCCAGCACAAAGGCCGCGCCAAGCTGAATCAGGTGGGTCCCCACCTGCGCCCAGTCCAGTTCCTGCATATTGCTCTCCTTGCTTGAGTGGGTACGGGGCTTTGCCCACACCCGCTGACAGTAATCCAGCCCGGCTACCATTGAGACGCATATGTAAGCAAAAGCTTACATCGTCACAACAGAAGCCCGCCGCCCGATCACGCTACCGTTAGTACACAGAATAAACAGAGGGGAAGGAAAAATGGAACAGAATGAAGCCCTGGATCTGAACTGGCTCCCCGAGCAGGTTGATGGCATCTTCGAGGACAGCCATGCCGCCGACGCCGGCCAATGGGAATCCATAGAAAGCCACGATATCAGCCACCAGGCAGCCTGAACCGGCCGTCGGCTTTACCAAGCATTACTCGTGTTCACGCCCCGGATCAGTTAGGCTTGCCGCCCTTTTCCAGCTGATCCTCCCAACTTCATGCATTTTTCAGATCTCGGGCTGTGTGATGCCCTGCAAGCGGCCGTGGCTGAGCGTGGCTACGACACCCCTTCCCCTATTCAGGCCCAGGCCATTCCCGCCGTATTGTCCGGCCGTGATGTGATGGCCGCCGCCCAGACCGGTACCGGCAAAACCGCCGGCTTTACCCTGCCGCTTCTGGAACGCCTGCGCACCGGCACGCCTGCCCGCAACAATCAGGTCCGCGCCCTGGTGCTCACGCCAACCCGCGAGCTGGCCGCCCAGGTGGCGGAAAGCGTCTCCACCTACGGCAAGAACCTGCCGTTGACGTCCAGCGTGGTATTCGGTGGTGTGAAGATCAACCCGCAAATGCAGCGCCTGCGTGGCGGTTGCGATGTGCTGGTGGCCACACCGGGACGCCTGCTGGACCTGTATCAGCAGAACGCAGTGAAGTTCGATCACCTGGAAGTGCTGATCCTGGATGAAGCCGACCGCATGCTGGACATGGGCTTTATCCACGACATCCGCAAGATCCTCTCGAAACTGCCGCCCAAACGTCAGAACCTGATGTTCTCTGCCACCTTCTCGCCGGAAATTCGTGCCCTGGCCAAAGGGCTGGTCAACGACCCGGTGGAAGTGGATATCAGCCCGCGCAACACCACCACCGAACTGGTCACCCAATGGATCGCCCCGGTGGACAAGAGGCGCAAACCCGCCCTGCTCACGCATCTGATTCAGGAGCACGGCTGGTTCCAGGTGCTGGTATTCAGCCGCACCAAGCACGGCGCCAACAAGCTGGCCAAGCAACTGGAAGCCAGCGGCATTGAAGCCGCCGCCATCCACGGCAATAAAAGCCAGAACGCCCGCACTCGCGCCCTGGCCGACTTCA
>NZ_LWEZ01001422.1:0-1144 GCF_001634945.1 Alcanivorax sp. HI0044 | reverse complement strand
AGGCAGCACTACCGGCCCTCTACTGGAACGCACTGGTCGCCAGTGAGGAATTCCGCCAGTTTTTCAGCCAGTCCCCATCCGCGCTGGCCGGAGACAGCCAGGCCGCTCTGCTGAGCTTGACGCAACTGGCCCAGTCGCCTGTTGAGAACGAGGCCATGCCAAGCCCGGAGCAACTGTTCGGGCTGGAAGCCCGGCTACAGCAAATCGCCCACAGCCAGGTGGGCGGGCAGTTGCTGCGGCGGCTGGCACTGGCTCTGCGAGAGCTGGAGCGCGGCAATGCCTTGCTCGAAAGCATTGATCCGGTAGCGCTCTGCCCCAAAGGACGGCCCACGCCGCGGGCCCGAAAACTGCGCAATGTGCTGGACAATATCTGGGGCAGCCGGGTGCAACAGGCTCTGGCGGACGCACAACGCCAGCGCCAGCAACTGGCCAGCGCCCTGGCCAAGATAGACCAACTAATCAGCCCCACACCCCCAGCCTTCACTCAGTGGTTGGCGCATTATTTTTCTGATAAAGGCCTGCAAAGCCAGTTAAACCGCGCACTTAAGCACCATGTCTCGCTCTGGCAGGAGCGCCTGCGGCAATGCGATCTGATGCCCGGTGGCGCGCAAAAGCTGGACGATAGTGCAAATATTGACCTAGAAGGCTAAACAAAAAGTCTACAAAGCGAATGCTTGCGAGAACAGTTGTCCACATACTTCCGGGTGTCGGTGAGTCCCATTCACCGGCTCCGGAGTTTTACTCCGTGATAGCTCTCCCGAGCCAAACTATTCACGGCGCCTTTTGGCGCCGTTTTTTTTTGCCGCTCTGCGGCCGCGACACGCTTCACGCAGCATGCAACACGCTTTCCATAAAACCGCTGCAGGGGTACCTCTTGAGGTGCGCACCCAAACGCCCGGTAGATACCGTCTCTCCCAATGAACCACAACCCCTCTCAAACGGGCTGTGGTTCATATTCTTTCTGGTGCGCCAGCACGCCGTAAGCGATGTGCACCAGTTTTCTCATGGCCGCGCCCAGCGCTGACATCTTTCGTTTGCCTGCAGCACACAGCCGTTGATATTGGCGCCGAATGCTGGGGTTATGCCGCATCGCCACAACGGCACCCATGTATAACTTTTGCCGCAACGCGGGGTCGCCATTCTT
>NZ_LWEZ01001421.1:0-1202 GCF_001634945.1 Alcanivorax sp. HI0044 | reverse complement strand
GTGTAGATCTGGCCATGCTTGAGGATGATGACATTGCCGTAGCCCCCTTTTACCCCGGCGAAGATGACCTTGCCATCGCCTGCGGCCTTGATGGGGGTGCCGGAGGGGGCGGCATAGTCAGTGCCCTTGTGGGCTCGGATGCGGTTAAGTACCGGGTGTTTGCGGCCCGGATTAAAGCGGGAGCTGATACGGGAAAAAGCCACGGGGGTACGGATAAATGCCTTGCGCATGGAATCGCCCTTGATATTCAGGTACTCCACATCGCCAGACAGGGTTTCGTAGCGGAAGGCAGTGAGATGGCGGCCCTGGTTCCAGAATTCGGCCATCAGGATATCGCCTTCGCCGACTTTCTCCCCATCCAGGTAGAGCTCTTCGTAGATAATGCGGAAGCGGTCGCCTTTGCGGATGTCGAGGGCAAAATCCACATCCCAGGCGAACAGGTTGGCAAGCTGCATGGTGAGCCGGTCGGTGATGCCGGCCGCAGCCCCGGCCAGGAACAGGGAGCCAGTAATGTCGGCTTGGGCGAAGCGGGTCTGCTTCTGATATTCCCGCTGGCTCAGGCGCACACTCCAGCCGCCGCCTGTCAGCCGTGCGGTGAGGGTTTCAACTTTTGAGGGGTGGTAGCGCACGTTGGTGAGGGAGCCGCTGTCGTTAACAATGACTTCCAGTGCTTCCCCGGGGCGCAAGCGGGTGAGCCGCTTCAGCTTGTCGTCACCTTTGAGCAGGGCATCGATCTGCCCGGCGCCAATGCCCAGGGGATGCAGTAATGAGGACAGGCTGTCTCCGGATTGCACGGTCAGCGTTTGCCATTGCGGTGTGGCCGGTGCGGGTTTGCTGGTGGTTTGCGGTTTTGGTGCGGGTGCTGTGCGTTCCGGCAGGCTGATGGGCTGGACGCGTTCCGGGGTGGTTTCGGTGTTGTCCGGGCGAAAGGCGATCAGGATGACGCCGCCCAGCAATACCATGCTCAGCAGTAAATGGGTGCGTGGGAACTGGCGCACCAGCCTGCCGGCAGCAGAGATAAGTTGTTTCATGAAGAGTCTGTGAGGGCCTGGTTGGGTAAATAGAGACTGGCGCGCCCGCGGGGCACAGCGAAAAACTGACCTGCAAAGATACCCGCCTTCTCTGGCCGCGTTCAAGTGCTACAATGGCGCGCTTTCATTAATGGGTCTGGAAATAGAGGTAGGCATGGCCACGGTGGATCA
>NZ_LWEZ01001420.1:0-2848 GCF_001634945.1 Alcanivorax sp. HI0044 | reverse complement strand
TGCAGCGTGCCCTACAGCGGAATATCACGCTCGCTGGCTTTGATGATCTCTTTCTTCAGGTCGTCGTAGCTGTGCACTGCCGGAAACTGCGGAAACTCGGCGATCACGTTGTCTGGGGCATGGAACAGGATGCCCTGCTCGGCTTCACCCAGCATGGTGGTGTCGTTATAGGAATCACCGGCGGAAATGACCCGGTAGTTCAGGCTGTGGAACGCAATAACCGAGGCCCGCTTCGGGTCTTTCTGGCGCAGTTTGTAGTCGGTGATCCGGCCTTTCTCGTCCACTTCCAGGCGATGACAGAACAGGGTCGGCCATCCCAGCTTCTTCATCAGCGGCTTGGCGAACTCGTAGAACGTGTCGGAAAGAATGATCAGCTGGAAGTTCTCACGGGCCCACTCAACGAATTCCTTGGCTCCGTCCATCGGGTCCAGGGTATCGATGACCGCCTGAATGTCGGGCAGGCCGTAGCCATGCTCATCCAGGATTTTCAGGCGCATGCGCATGAGTTCGTCGTAGTCCGGAATATCCCGGGTGGTGGCACGCAGTTCATCGATGCCGGTTTTTTCAGCGAAGTTGATCCAGATTTCAGGGATCAGCACCCCTTCCAGGTCCAGGCACAACAATTCCACGGTGTTTCCCCTTTGGGTTGATAAGGCGCGCACAATGTAGCGGCGCCCCGGGGGCTTTGCAACGGTGACACGCCATGGAAGGGGATGTTTGCAGGCGAACGCGGTGCAAGGGGTTGCCTGTAGGAGCGTGCTAGCACGCGGACCTCGAGCGTTGGCGCGCCGGGCTTTTCGCGGGTAGGCACGCTCCCACAATGGGAATGGGTAACCTGATAATTAGCGGATGGGCAGGTCGATACCCTCAAACAAGGCCTCTCTTTCCTCCCGGTTCGGGGCCTTGATGGCGGCTTCTACCAGCTCCCGGCTCAGATGGGGGGCGAACGCCTCCAGAAAGTCATACATGAAGCCGCGCAGGAAGGTGCCTTTGCGAAAGCCAATGCGGGTGGTGCTGGATTCGAACAGGTGGCTGGCATCCAGCGCCACCAGGCCCTTGTCTTCCACTGCATCCACCGCCATGTGGGCGATGATTCCCACGCCCATGCCCAGGCGGACATAGGTTTTTATCACATCGGCATCTGCCGCGGTGAATACCACTTTCGGGTCCAGACCTTTGTCCACGAAGGCATCATCCAGTTTGCTGCGCCCGGTGAACCCGAATACATAGGTAACGATGGGGTATTCCGCCAGCGCTTCCAGCGTCAGCGGGTTTACGCCGGTGAGCGGATGCCCTTCCGGTACCACCACGGTCCGGTTCCAGCGGTAACAGGGCATCATGATCAGATCGGAAAACAGATCCAGAGCCTCGGTGGCAATAGCAAAATCCACACTGCCGTTGGCTGCCATCTCGGAGATCTGCATGGGCGTACCCTGGTGCATATGCAGCGACACATCCGGAAAAAGCCCGGTGAACTGGTGGATCACCGGCGGCAAGGCATAGCGCGCCTGGGTATGGGTGGTCGCAATACTGAGTTCGCCACGGGATTCATCCCGGAACTCCTGGGAGACGCGGCGAATGGATTCGGTTTGCTGCAGGATTTCACCGGCAATCTGCAGGATAGCCTGCCCGGCCGGGGTGATATGGGTAAGGTGCTTGCCGCTACGGGCAAAAACCTCCACCCCCAGCTCGTCTTCGAGCATGCGGATTTGTTTGCTGATGCCCGGCTGCGAGGTATAGAGCGCCGCTGCGGTGGCTGACACATTCAGGTCGTGGCGGGCCACTTCCCAGATGTAGCGTAGTTGCTGCAGTTTCATCCCTGCCTCCGCATTGAAACCGTAATCGGTTATAAGAATATAATCGATTATTCATTCAACGCATAGATCACCGCGCCTGGTGCTGCGCCGTGAATTCGGTGAAGTGACGGCACAAAGGAAAGTGCCCTTTCAGCGACAAGCCATTGTTACACCAAACATGCAACTTTGCTCAAACCGGTGTCGAGTCTTTCTTTTTATTGGAAATGCCATGGGGGACATGGCCGGCTGCCACATGCTCGGCTGCAGACTCACAATGACCCTGTTGATCATCGAAGAACACATCCGCCCCAAAGGCACGCAGGAACTCTCCTTTGGATAACCCGCCCAGAAACAGGCTTTCGTCCAGGCGAATGTCCCAGTCCCGCAGGGTACGCACCACTCGCTCGTGGGCAGGAGCCCCCCGTGCGGTCACCAGGGCGGTACGGATTGGACAATCCGCCACCGGGAAGCTGTTCTGCAACTGATGCAACGCCGCCAGAAACGGCTTGAAAGGGCCGCCATCCAACGGCTGCCTGGCGGACTGGCGCTCATTCTCGGTGAATGCCTCGAGGCCATCGTTCTGGAAAATCTGTTCCGACTCATCGGAAAACAACACCGCATCACCATCGAAAGCAATGCGCAAGATGCCATCCGGTCGCTGACACTGGCCCCCAGACAAGATCGTCGCCGCCGCATAGCCCGCCTCCAGCACCTGCTGCACATCCCCCGGGTCCGTGGATAAAAACAGGTGCGCGCCAAACGCTGATACATAGCGGTGTGGGCTCTCACCACTGGCAAACGCCGCACGTGTAATAGGCAGCCCATAATGGGCTATGGAGTTAAACACCCGCAGCCCGGTATCCGAGCTGTTGCGCGACAGAAGAATGACTTCGACTCGTCCTTTGCCCTGCTCAAGATCGTTAATCGCCAGAAGCTTCTGCACCAGCGGAAAAGCATCCCCCGGTTCCAGCAAATCATCCTCGTGCTGAACCTGGTAGTCCTGAAAGGCTTCCAGCCCCTCTTCCAGATAAACCCGGTGACTGTCGGAAAGA
>NZ_LWEZ01001419.1:0-888 GCF_001634945.1 Alcanivorax sp. HI0044 | reverse complement strand
CACACCCATCGACTGTCTGACTGAAGCTGGCGGTAACTTCGGCGACGTGCAGGACCTGCTGCTGGGTTCCAACCCGCTGACCGAGCAACTGTGCCCGGAAGCGGCTGCTAACAGCCCGATTGATCCCGCAGCTTGCTTCGAAGAAGCTGCCGGTGGCTTTGCTCCGGGTGGCGGTGGCCTGCCGGGTGCCGACGGCAACCCGCTGGAGCCTGTATTGGCGCAGTTCTGCCCGGAAACCTCCGAAGCAGACCTGGGTCCGACCACACCGATCGACTGTCTGACCGAAGCCGGCGGTAACTTTGGCGACGTGCAGGACCTGCTGCTGGGCTCCAACCCGCTGACCGAGCAACTGTGCCCGGAAGCGGCGGCGAACAGCCCGATTGATCCCGCCGCCTGCTTTGAAGAAGCGGCCGGTGGCTTTGCTCCGGGCGGCGGTGGTCTGCCGGGCGCTGATGGCAACCCACTGGAGCCGGTACTGGCGCAGTTCTGCCCGGCAACCTCTGAAGCAGATCTTGGCCCGACCACCCCGATCGACTGTCTGACTGAAGCTGGCGGTAACTTCGGCGACGTGCAGGACTTGCTGCTGGGTTCCAACCCGCTGACCGAGCAACTGTGCCCGGAAGCGGCGGCGAACAGCCCGATTGATCCTGCCGCCTGCTTTGAAGAAGCGGCTGGTGGTTTCGCCCCAGGTGGCGGTGGCCTGCCGGGTGCCGATGGCAACCCGCTGGAGCCGGTACTGGCGCAATTCTGCCCGGAAACCTCCGAAGCGGATCTGGGTCCGACCACGCCGATCGACTGTCTGACCGAAGCCGGTAACAGCTTCGGTAACGTGGAAGAGCTGCTGCTGGGGTCCAACCCACTGACCGAGGCGCTGTGCCCGGAAGCGGC
>NZ_LWEZ01001418.1:0-1952 GCF_001634945.1 Alcanivorax sp. HI0044 | reverse complement strand
GCGTCTCTCGAGGCGCGAACCACCCATAAACGGCACACCAAAAACCATCGTGTAGTGGTCAACGAATTCCACAAGCAGATAGCAGCCCCCTTGCCGAATTGCGGACTTACACCTTACACCGCTTGATTTACCGCCAGGTTTGACAGGCGCTCTGAGTGTCCCGTTGTTTTCCTCCGTTTTTTTCCCGACTCCCAAGAATGCCCCGAGTCAGCCAGACTCTTTCCGTTGACCCGGAGCTTCCTTCCCATCATTCAAAACGGTTGGCGTGAATATTCCCGTAAGTCCCATCGAATTGGCAGGGAACCACGGGACACGCATAAATTTAAACAGCAAAAACAACAACTACCATCCACCAGGCTCTGCCCCGCAATCCATTTACGTCCTGTCATTTGTGCCTACTCTTTCAGCTTATCCAGTGCACCCAGAGCAATCGGCAGCCGTTGCCGCCGGAGTCTCATATGCGCAAGCCATGTCTGTTCATCTATTCCCAAACGATCCAGTACACCTGCCGCATATGCGGGCAACCCGGGGAAAAGCATAAGAATAGCTCCTGTCTTAATTTAATCCCCAGAATCTCCATGTGGGAGCGTGCCTGTACGCGAGAAGGATCAGTAAACCTCACCTGAAGCAGACTCTCCGAGGGTGCATTTGGAGCCGTTCGTAAAATACTCCTGACCATCCATCACAAGCGCTCAAAGTTTAACCAGCTCAGGGGATTTCCCGTTTGTTTTACGCTGCCATCGTTGGCAACATTGGACCGAGCCTCGGCAAGAACAGGCTCATCCCAACTGCAGGAGGCTTCGCATGAGCGATTACGACGACAGAGATGATTACCAGCAAGAAGCCGAAGACCTGTTGGAAACTATCGAGCAGGTGGAAGAAACCCTGACGGTCATGTCCAAAGTGGTCGGGCAGCTGAAAGAACAAGTGGCTTCACATCTGGACCCGAATACGGTGGAAATGAGCGCCGAGGAATTTCTCGATCAGTGCGAGAATCTGGAAGGGACCTGGCACTAGCAGCGCGCAGACCGCTTTCGCAGAGCACCTGAAAAAGGGCTCTGCGCACACAGGGCTACATCGCTTGCCCTCTCTCGTCCGCTTGCCCATCCGGGTAGCGACGAACCCCGCCAACCCAGGTGCCCCGCACCTGGATCGATTCCCAGTCGCCAATCGCTTGCCGCGGATCCCGGTCCAGCCAGACCAGGTCCGCACGCATACCCAGGCGCAACTGCCCTACCTGATCTGCCACCCCCAGCTGCCTGGCCGCATCCACGGTCACTGCCTGCAACGCCCGGTCCACATCCACAGCCTGCTCCGGCCCCAGCAACGCCCCGGAGGCGGTCTCGCGTTCCACCGCATTCCACACCAGCTGCAGCGGCTCAAAGGGCACTACCGGCGAATCCGCATGCAAGGTAAAGCTCAGCCCGGCTTGCTCCGCTTCCGCCAGCGGGCTGATCCGGCTAGCCCGCTCCGGCCCCAGGAAAACATCCCGGTGCCGGTCGCCCCAGTAATACACATGGGTATTGAAGAACGAGGGAATCACATCCAGCGCCACCATGCGCTGCAACTGCGCCGGAGTCGCCATCTGTGCATGAATCAATACCGGTTGCACCCGCACCTGCGGGCAGGCAGCCCGGGCGCCGGCAATGGCGTTCAGACTCAGATCAATAGCCGCATCACCATTGGCGTGCACGGCCACTTGCCGCTCCTGGCAATGAAACTGTTTTACTTGGGCGCTAAGCGCTGCTTGAGACCGCGTAGGAAACCCCAGATAGTCCGTCGGGTAATCCTCCGGCAGGGTGTAATACGGCGCCCCGAGAAACCCGGTATAACCCTGTAATGAGCCATCACTGACCAGCTTGACCGGCCCCAGATGGCTGCGCTCCCCCTGCGGTATGGAGATGTCACCCGCCTGGCGCAGTTTTTCCGCCTCTGCGTTGGGCCAGACACTC
>NZ_LWEZ01001417.1:0-1442 GCF_001634945.1 Alcanivorax sp. HI0044 | reverse complement strand
CCGCGTGGAGCCTGTTGAGTCTCTTTTTACGCCTTACCTTGATTGGCCACCGCTTCCGCTGCTTTTGCAGCCGCTTCTGCGTCGCCCAGGTAGTAGTTCTTGATGGGCTTCAGGTTGTCGTCCAGCTCGTAGACCATCGGCACGCCGGTGGGGATGTTGAGCTTGACGATTTCCTCGTCGGAAATGTCACCCAGGTATTTCACCAGCGCGCGCAGGCTGTTGCCGTGGGCGCAGATCAGTACCTGTTTGCCGGCTTCGATTTGCGGTTTGATGTCGCTTTCGAAGTAAGGCACGAAGCGGTCGACTGTGTCTTTCAGGCTTTCTGACAGAGGGATCTGCGCTTCGCTCAGGTCCTTGTACACCCGGAAGTTGCCGGCATAACGCTCGTCATCGCGCTCCATTTTCGGCGGTGGCGTATCGTAGCTGCGACGCCAGATATGCACCTGGTCATCCCCGTACTTGGCGGCAGTTTCCGCCTTGTTCAGGCCCTGCAGGGCACCGTAGTGGCGTTCATTGAGGCGGTAGTCACGGATCACCGGAATCCACATCTGGTCCATGTTGTCCAGAATGCTCCACAGAGTGCGGATCGCACGCTTGAGCACTGAAGTGTAAGCCACATCAAACTCAAAGCCGGCTTCCTTCAGCAGCTCGCCTGCGGTGCGGGCTTCCTCGCGGCCTTGATCGGTCAGATCCACGTCTTTCCAGCCGGTGAAGCGATTTTCCTTGTTCCATACGCTCTGGCCGTGGCGGACCAGTACCAGTTTCGTGCTCATTAGCGTTATTCCTGTGCGATTTCAATGCGGCGCAAAGAGTAGCAGAAATGCGCCGGGAAATTGAGCGCCACAGCCCGTATAATCGTCGCAAATTCTGTTGCCGCTGCCGGCAAGGCCTGTCCTGTGTGTTTTTTTGCAGACCATTTTGCCCTTTTCATGCGCAGCGATGACCTGTGAAAGCCGTTTCAAGGGCTTTCTCATTCCCGGATAAGGCGAAAACATGGCGTATCTTTGGTGCGAGGACAATCAGGCAATCAGTGAATGGCAAGGTGGGCTGACGGCGGGGACCCCGCTGTATCTGGACACGGAATTCATGCGCGAGCGCACCTTCTGGCCGCAATTGGCGCTGGTGCAGGTACACGACGGTGAACAAATTCGCCTGATTGATACCACCCGGGTGGATGGCCCCACACTGTCTCCGGTGTTTCAGCAGCACACCCTGGTCATGCATGCCTGCTCGGAAGATCTGGAAGCCATTGCCACCTTTACCGGCCAATACCCGGCTGCCATCGAAGATACCCAGATTGCTGCGGCGCTGAGCGGCGAAGATATGCAGTGGGGGTACCAGAAAGTGGTCCAGATGCTGCTGGGTGTTGACCTACCCAAAGGCGCAACGCGCACCAACTGGCTGAAGCGTCCATTGAGCGATGAGCAGCTTCACTACGCTGA
>NZ_LWEZ01001416.1:0-9016 GCF_001634945.1 Alcanivorax sp. HI0044 | reverse complement strand
GCCCTGAATGGACCTGAAACGAAAAAGGCCGCTTTCGCGGCCTTTTTGCTGCCCCCTTATTTCAGGGGCTTATCTGGTCGGAGTAGCAGGATTCGAACCTGCGACCCCTACGTCCCGAACGTAGTACTCTACCAAGCTGAGCTATACTCCGATGGCTGCGCATTCTAGCAGCCAATTCAGAAAATGCCATACCTAAATGCGGCAGGCATGCGTGGTTGAGCAGTTTCTGGCCAATCCGGCGATCAGCGGGCAAAATGCGCGCCCGCAGGTATTTCGCCCATGTATTTCTCTATGAAAGGACCCGAATGACAGCTTTCCTTCACCCCTGGGGCCAGCTTGCATTGCAGCGCTGGCCGCGCCGGCGCAATGAGACCTTACAGGCCTGGGATAATGCGGATCTGTACCTGCTCAATACGTTGGCAGAACGCGGCCTGCCTGTATCGAAAGCAGATGAAGCCGCAAAGGCCGGCGCAAGAACCCTGGTGCTGAATGATCAGCAGGGCGCATTGGCATTGGCGTTACAGCAAGCGACCCCGGCGGGGTGTGCGTGCGTGGAAAGCAGCGGCGATTCCTTTATGAGCCAGGCCGCCACTCTGGCCAATGCCGAGGATAATGGCCTGACACTGGCAATGCCGTTTTTGTGGCCCTTCGATCCGCCGGGACAGGCCCCGGATCAGGTCATTATGCGTGTCCCCAAGTCCGTTGCGCTGCTGGAGTGCCAGTTGCACTGGCTCAGCCGGCATCTTCCGCAGGGCGTTCCTGTGTGGTTGGCAGGCATGGACAAGCACTTGCCCCGGCAGCTGGTGTCATTGCTGCAACGTTATCTGGGTAACGGTCGTGCCGAGTACGGCTGGAAGAAAGCCCGTTTGTTCAGTGCACAGACCCCGGGGCAGGTTCTGGCTGACACCGATTTCCCCAGCAAGATCAAAGCAGGGGACTGGCAATTAAACGTGCATGCCGGCGTATTCGCCCAGCAGCAGCTGGATATTGGCGCGCGCTTCTTCCTGGATCACCTGCCGCAGTCGTTGCCAGCGGGCTCACGGGTGGTAGATCTGGGGTGTGGCAACGGGGTGATCGGGTTGGCAGCATTGCAGGCCAGTCCCGGTGTTCAAATGACGTTTTGTGATGAGTCCTGGCTGGCACTGGAAAGCGCCCGTGACAATGTGTCGCGCTACTTTCCCGATAGGCAGTGCCGCTTTCACCATGGCGATGGTCTGGTGGGGCTGGAGAATGATTTCGACTGCATTCTGTTGAATCCGCCTTTTCATGACGGGCATGTGGTTGGTGATCATGTGGCCCGGCGGCTGTTTAATCAGGCGGCACGAGCCCTGGCTCCGGGCGGCGAATTACGGGTTATCGGTAATCGCCATCTGGGCTACCACAAGCTGCTTTCCCGTCGATTCGGGTCGGTGACGGTATTGGCCAGCAACGCCAAGTTTGTGGTGTGGCGTTGCCAGCAACCGCTGCCTTAATCCGGAAAGTTGATGTGGCTGAAATCACTGACCACCGGGTGTCGACTTTCCAGCCCGGCCTGTTCACGGTCCAGCAGGCAGGTGTGAAAGCCTGCTTCAGCCGCGGCATCCAGCTCTGCTTCGATATCAGATAAAAACAGCAAGGTGTTGGCAGGGTGGCCAATGTTCTGCTGGATTTTTCGGTAGCTGTCGGCGGCCTGTTTGGGGCCGGTGGTGGTATCGAAATAACCGGATAGCAGGCCGGTGAGATCGCCGGCATCGCTGTACGCGAAGAACAGTTTTTGGGCGGCGATGGACCCGGAAGAGTACACGTACAAGGGCAGACCACTGTCGTGCCACTTTTTCAGGGCCGGGGCGGTGTCCGGGTACAGGTGAGCGGTGTAATCACCGTTTTCATAGCCGGCCTTCCAGATCATGCCTTGCAGGGCCTTTAGCGGTGTGGCTTTACGGTCTTGCTCAATCCATCGGCGGAACAGGGCACTGGCTTGCTCCGGGTTACCCAGGGATTCGCCGGCCTCGGCTTCGGCGGCCTGAATTTGTTCCTGTACCGATGGATCGTCCCAGTGGGAATGGAGAAAGGCGGGGAACTGCTTGGCGGCATAGGGAAACAGCACGTCTTTCACAAACGCAATACTACTGGTGGTGCCTTCGATGTCAGTGATGATGGCGTTGATCATGAATGTCTAGCCCTGCTGTGTGAGCGTGCTTGCACGCTAAGGAATTGGCTGTATATCGGTGGTTGCGTCAGCCCAGCCGGTTGAAGCGCTGGGCAATGTCGCTGCCGGTAAAGTTGGCCACCCAGCCGTCCGGGTTGTTGAACAGGCGAATGGCCACAAAACGGGGGGCCGGGCCCATATCGAACCAGTGCGGTGTATTGGCGGGGACGCTGATCAGGTCACCTTTGGTGCACAGCACTTCGTAGACCTTGCCATTGATATGCAGGGTGAACAGTCCCTGGCCTTCCACGAAAAAGCGTACTTCGTCTTCGCTGTGCCGGTGTTCTTCCAGAAACTTTTGACGGAAGGCGGCCTTGTCCGGGTGGTCCGGCACCATGCTGACCACATCCACGGTCTGGTAGCCTTCATCGGCGATCAGGCGGTTAATGTCTGCCTGATACGCTTGAATCACTTCATCCTGCCGGGGGCTTTCGGATAACGGCTGGTTGGCTTGCCATTGTTCGTAGCGTACCCCGGCACTGGCCAGCACCCGCGCCATGGCCGCCTTGTCGGTGTGATGTTGTTCCAGCACTTCGGGTGCCTGGTCGGAAAAGACTTTCAGTTCGCTGTGCATGGCGACACCTCTTTATCAGTTCTCTCTTTGTGCGTTCTGTCTTGTCGTCTTGCCGGGTGCGTCAGCATCCTCGCAGGCGGCGGCATTCCAGCTCAATGGCCAGCAGGGTTTCCAGTGCTTCCAGTTGACGGTAGCAGGCCGGCAGGTCCTGCGCCCAGGTGTACAGGCCATGACCACGAATCAAATAGGCATGGCTGATATGACCGGCGCGCATTTCCTTGTCCACCTGGGCGGCAAGGGCGGCGATATCCTGGGTGTTCTCAAAGACGGGAATGGTCAGCCGGCTGTCATGGGTAGTAATGCCTTCCAGGGCCTTGAGCAGCTCATAGCCTTCCAGCGTAATGCTGTTGGCAGGCCAGTGCATGGTCAGCACCGTGGTGGCGTGGCTGTGGGTATGCAGCACCGCCTGAATGTTGGCATCAAAACGGTAGAGCTGGGTATGCAACAGGGTTTCGGCCGAGGGTTTGCCGGCGGAAGCCGGTTGACCCTCCATGTCTACGGCCATGATGTCGGTTTCACGGAGCAGGCCCTTGTCCTTGCCGGATTGGGTCACCGCAGCAAAGTCCGCATTCAGGCGCTGGGAGTAATTACTGCTAGTGGCCGGGGACCAGCCATTGGCATAAATGCGTTGCCCGGTGGCGGCCAGGGCGCGGGCGGCGTCACGGAATGCGCTGGTGGAGTAGGGGCGATCAGTCATGGCGGCGATCCTTTGCCTGGCTTAGGTGGGCCTTGAGTTTTTCCGTATTCGGGTGATGGATGACGCCCTGTTCGGTGACGATGGCGGTGATCAGCGCAGCGGGGGTGACATCGAAAGCGGGGTTGTACACCGGGCAGTTATCCGGGGCCACCGGTTTGCCTTGAATGGCGCGCACTTCGTTGCCATCGCGCTGTTCAATCATAATGTGGCTACCATCGGGCAGGGCGGGGTCCAGCGTGGAAACGGGGGCGGCGACAATGAAGGGAATCTGGTGGTGCTGCGCCAGTACGGCCAGGTTATAGGTGCCGATCTTGTTGGCGGTATCACCGTTGGCGGTGATCCGGTCGGCCCCGACGATAACCGCCTGAATTTTTCCCTGCTGCATAAGCTGGCCTGCACAGCTGTCGGCGACCAGTGTTACCGGAATGCCATCATTGAGCAGCTCCCAGCTGGTCAGGCGGCTGCCTTGCAACCAGGGCCGGGTTTCACCGGCATAGACCCCCGCTAGTTGCCCACGGGCCCATGCGCTGCGAATGATGCCCAGGGCGGTGCCATGCCCGCCGGTGGCCAGGGCGCCGGTATTGCAGTGGGTGTAAACGGTGGCGCCATCAGGGAGCAGGTCGGCCCCAAATTCGCCCATGGCCTGGTTGGCGGCCAGGTCTTCGCGGTGAATGCTCTCTGCGTCGTCCGTTAACGCCTGGCACAAGGCGTTGCCCTGAAGGTCGCCGGCCACACGTTGCAATCGTTCCAGTGCCCAGAACAGGTTGACGGCGGTGGGGCGGCTGGCTGCCAGGCAGGCAATGGCATTCTGTAGCGAGGCCAGGGTAGCGCTATCGCCCAACCGCTGGGCTTCCAGGGCCAGCCCGTAGGCGGCGGTGATGCCGATGGCCGGAGCGCCTCGCACGACCATATCGCGAATGGCATCCGCCGCTTGCTGGCTGTCGAGAATATTCAGCCACAGGGTCTCTGCAGGCAGGTGGCGTTGATCCAGTAACTGCAGGCGATCGCCGTGCCAGCGAATGGCGGCGCTATTAACCGCGGGGGTAATGGCCATGGGTGGGCTCCTTGAATGCGTCCGGGTGCTCCAGCGGGCGGCGATGGTACTTGCCCCTGATCCAGTTTGCGGCCCGGAAGACCCCGGGGCGGCGCATGATAGCGCGTTCCAAACGGTATTTCCCCGGAAAAGTACTGGTCATGATGGCAATCAAAAGGGTCAGCAGACCCTGCCCGGGAAGGATCAGCATGAGGATGCCGGCGAACAGCAACAATATGGCCAGCAGGTTGCGCAACAGCCACACCAGCCAGGCAATGACTCCCCGGTTCTGGTGCGGAGAATACGCCTGGGTAAAATAGTTTTCCGGTATCCGAACGAGGAACCAGGGAAGCGCCACCAGTGACGCCACAGCCATGACCACCCCGGTGATAGTCAGTGCGGGCAACCAGGGTTCCAGTTGTTGTGCCAGTGGCGCGAGCCACCCGGGCAGGTCAGCGTTCAATAGGCCTCCGGAGAATAGTGTGAACGTACGCTCAGTGGAACGTACAATGGCGCGATGACAGGCAATTTTCAATCATGGTTACGTGGATATGATGCGTTATTCATGAAGCAAATTTGTCATTTCCGTGTTGAGCATCAGCAGTGGTAACTGCCGACTTGGCGCCAAGATAAATAATCGATGAAGGCGTGTGCCCCTGGAGGGTTCGATCACGTCTTCCGGGAGAATTCGATATGGCCATGGCCGGGCAGGTAGTACTGGCAATCGTTATCGGACTGTTGATTGGCGCCGTGCTCGGTTTGCTGGTCTGGAAAGTCTGGATGGCGCGCCACCGCAAAGCCCTGATTCTGGGGGAGGAGGGCCGAAGTGCCGCGAAGTACACGCAGATACTCGATAGCCTTGAGGTGCTCTGCCGTGCGGTTGATCAGAAACAAGTCGAACTGAGTGAGGCAGCCATTCGTATCAGTGCCTTGCTGGATAGCCTGCCGGCGGATATTGCGCCTAAAGTGGACGTGGCGGCAATCCATCAATTTGCAGAGACATGCCAGCAGTTCGACCGGGGAGAGAATCGTGACGGACTGACCGCCCGCGCCCGTCATAACCAGGACAATTACCGGTGGCAGCTTGAGGAGGAGCAGGCCGCTGTTGTCGGTGATGCGGTTCAGCGGCTGGTAACGGTGTTGCCGTCCTGGCGTTCGGTGCTGCTCTCGGGTGTATCCAGATAGCGGAAGTCGGTTAGTTCGATGCGGCCGCGAATGAACGGGTTTTCCCGGTGGTCCATGCGCACCATGAAGTAATCCAGTTCGCGGGCGGCCCAGAATTCGGAATGGCGGCCGCGTTCTGCATAATCCCGCTCAAGCCCCGTTGCCTGCCAGGTCCCTGCAGGCGTTTCCAGTGCTTCCGTGCCCAGTGATTGATAGTGGTAGTCAGTCATTCCATCAGGCTCAGCAACGGCATAACTGAATGCGGTATCGCCGTTTGCCATATGGCAGCGTGCAACCATGGCTACGCTGAGTGCATCCAGGGTGTTCGCTGCCAGTGCATAGGTGGCCTTGCTGCCCAGTGCTTGTTCCGCGTCCCAGTCGAAGCGGATTTCGCCGCCCCGCTGCATCCCGAAGCCTGTGCTGGCATGTTGATAGTGATAGGGGGTGGCCTCGCAGTTATGCCAGTCGAAATGGGCGCTTTCTTCGTGGCTGAATAGCCGGTTGCGGGCAGTGAAATGCAGACGATAACCTGGCTCGGCTTTTTCCAGGCGAATAGTGGCGCTTAGACCCACAGGAATGCCATTGACCACTACCCGGTAAGTGCCCTCAGCGGGCCGCAGTTCGGCGGGAAAAGGTTCCTGAGCGGCCAATGGCTGGCACGCCATAAAAGCCAGGCAGTACAGCAGCCGTCCCGGCGAGAATATTCCAGTATGATTCGCCACTTTCCCTGTGTTCCTGCTTTGTTGGAGGCAGTGAAACTGCCATGTGCTTTCCGGTGTCTTCCTGGCAAACCACGGTGAGCCAGTAAACATAACTGTGCCTGTGATTGCTGACAGTTGTGTTTCGGGTTCAAGCACAAAGGCGTATTCAGCCGCCCCCGACGTTTTGTTAATACGGTCTCTCAAGTATGGATGAAAATACCCTGCACGTCGCCTTTCCCGCCCCGGCGCCACTGCGCGATGCCCTTGATGCGTATCTGAACCAATGTGAGAGGGAGCCGGGAGCCTCCCATGTTGCGGAACTGGAGCTACTGGTCACCGAGTTTGTTGATGTTGTGTTAGCCGTTTACTTCAAGGGGCCCATCGAAGCCGCAAATACACAGGGCGCGGCGGCCCGTCTGATTCTGGGGGCAATGAGGGTGATTAACCGGGCTGCCGACAGCCTGGTCGGACGGCTGATTCGCAATACCACGGTAGCAGAACAGCAAGCCTTGGCCGGCTATTTCCGGAGCCTGAGAAAGACCTTAAACGGCAGGGTTTACGCGGCGTACCCGTTGGATCCGGCCGTGGCGGAAAAAGCGTCCATGGTGTTTCTTGAGTATCAGCAAGGCGACGGGCAGATAGAGGCATTATTGGGTGTCATGCAGGCGATCAATGAGGGCGCAGTGGTAAACTTTATGGATAATTCCGTTTCCTGTCTGCAGCTGGGCAGGGTAAACCGTGCCCTTGTGTCTGCTGCTCGTGTTACAATATGTAAAGCTGCGGCCACGGCAACACACAAAGGCCTGACAGCCATGGATACCAACGCCAGGAAGGCGGTGGTCAATTACTTCGACAACATGCTTATACGGTTCGATGATGGATAGCAGGGAAACGCGCGGCGCAAACCGCCGCAAGCTGGCACGAATCAACACGCAAATGCGTATCGACATCTATCGCTACCGGCTGTTTGGCGGGTGGCGCTTCATTGCCCGGGCCAAGGCGCTTGATTATAACCGCTACGGTATCGGCCTGACCTCCCCAATCAAGTTCAGTAATGGCAGCATTCTGCAGCTTGATCTTTATTCGCCTGGCATGATCCTGCGACGGGTCTCTGCTGAAGTGGTAAGCTGCCAGCGGGCAGGGCAGGCCTACCGAATCGGGTTGCGGACCTATTCAAATCTGCGCGAACTGGTCGGTGACACCGATCAACATCAGATTCGCTATCTGGCGGGGATGGAGCCATTGCTCGGAACGCCGGGCACCAGGTGAAATCTGTGTCCGGATGCGGCGAGGTTCGGAAGGTACCGATTTCCTGGCTGTGAACAGCCATAAAAAAAACCGCCATGAAGGCGGTTTTTTTATGGAGGCCAGAATCAAGACGCGTCAGGCGCCTTTTTAGCTGGTGCTTTCTTCGCCGCCGCCTTTTTAGCGGGAGCCTTCTTTGCTGCTGCTTTCTTGGCGGTAGCTTTCTTCTTGGCCGGTGCCTTCTTGGTAGCGGCTTTTTTAGCGGGCGCTTTCTTGGCTGCGGCCTTTTTCTTGGCCGGGGCTTTTTTGCTCGCCGCTTTCTTTGGCGCTACCTTGCGCTCGATTTCCTTGGCGCGCTTTTCCAGGTCCTTTTCGTACTGGCCGATCACGCGTGCCAGGCTGTGGGCCTGCTTGGCGGTGGCCTTAAGAACCTTGACCTCGGTTTCCAGAATGCGCTTGCGGGCTTCGGAATCATCCACCTGTTTGCGGGTTTCGTCTGCCGTTTTGCGGGCGCGGTCAAGCTGACGTTTTACGGTGCTGGTGGCCTTTTCACGGTACTCGGCCTGGAGTTTTTCCAGCTTGGCGAAATATTCGCGCTGGCGCTTCAGTTGCTGGTTGAGGCTGTCTCGCACTTTATCCAGTTGCTTTTCCAACTGTGCGATCTGCTTCTCACGTTCCTTGTCGAAGCGCTCAGCCAGCTTGCGAATCTGAGCCTGAAGTTCCTCGACGGTATCTTTCACCTTGCTAGCAGCCATGGATGACTCCCTTTCCCCTACGGATTATTTCGTTAATGGCCAACGGGCTCGGGATGAGCGCTGGCCCAGATCAACGCACTTGCCGTTGCAACTTTATGCCACATATGAACGTTGAACAACCATTGATCAATTATCAGATGCCGGACGTGCCGGGCAAGTAGGGGAGGGACGGGGCAGCTCCCCCCTCGGTTCGCTACCACCTTTTATCTGGCGCGTGGTTTTCTGTCAGGCATTGAGCGCCAATCATCCCGCGTATCAGCATGGCGTTGCGGTTTTAGCAGTGGGGCTGGATACTGAGCATCATCAACCATGATCGAGACGGGAATTATGCCGGTAACTTTCGATGGCAAGTTAGTCATCGCGATCAGCTCACGGGCCTTGTTCAATCTTTCCGACAGTCACCGGGTTTATCTGGAAGAGGGGCTGGAAGCCTTTCAGGACTACCAGGTTCAGCACGAGGATGATTTGCTGGAACCGGGGGATGCTTTTCCGCTGGTGCAGAAGCTTCTGGCGATTAACGATCTTGAGCAGGGCAAAGGACGAGTCGAAGTCATTCTTCTGTCGCGCAACAGCTCGGATACCGGGCTGCGGGTGTTTAACTCCATAGCCCATTATGGGCTGCCTATTACACGTGCGGCGTTTGCCAGTGGTGAGAGCCC
>NZ_LWEZ01001415.1:0-670 GCF_001634945.1 Alcanivorax sp. HI0044 | reverse complement strand
GCAACACGGCAGCGGCCAGCCGGCATCTGGACCGGTTACTCAGCGCCCACGGCGAAGAAGCCTTGGGTCGCCTGGTGACTCAGGCCCGCGGCCTGGACGCACAGGGCAACCTGCAACTGGTCGAAGCCCTGGCCCAGCTCACCGATCGCTACCCGGATCAGGCGCCCCTCTGGTACGCCCGCGCCCTGTGGCTTGAACATGAGAAGCAGCCCGAACCGGCCCTGGACGCCACCGAGCGCGCCCTCAAGTTAATGCCGCGCCATGAAGATGCCCTGCTCCTCAAGGCGCAGCTGCTCTACGAAACCGGCGAACCGAAAAAGGCCCTGCGTCACCTGAAAAAACTGGTCCGCAAATACCCGCAAGCGCGCCGCCCCCGCATTGCCTACGTTCGCATGCTGCTGGCCACCGGCCAGCTGGAACAGGCTGGCGAGCAGCTCACCGTGATGGCGGAGCAAAATCCACAGGATCTGGACCTGCGCTTCTCGCTGGCCCTGCTTGCCCTGGAAGCCGGCGCCAGTGAAGCCGCCGAGACCCAACTCAACGTCCTGCTCGCCCGGAACTATCGCCCCGACGATATTCATCTTTATCTGGCCCAGGCTGCCGAACAGAAGCTGGACATGGACGGCGCCATCGATCACTACCTGAAAGTCGGCGGCCCCCAGGCCATCCG
>NZ_LWEZ01001414.1:0-743 GCF_001634945.1 Alcanivorax sp. HI0044 | reverse complement strand
GGGCCTTGTACACACCGCCCGTCACACCATGGGAGTGGATTGCACCAGAAGTGGATAGTCTAACCTTCGGGAGGACGTTCACCACGGTGTGGTTCATGACTGGGGTGAAGTCGTAACAAGGTAGCCGTAGGGGAACCTGCGGCTGGATCACCTCCTTAACGACAAAGATTTCCGTCCTGTTCAGGGCTCACACGTTTGCTTGTCTGGTAATTAAAGGGTGTAGACGCTTTTTATAGGTCTGTAGCTCAGTTGGTTAGAGCGCACCCCTGATAAGGGTGAGGTCGGCAGTTCAAATCTGCCCAGACCTACCATTTTCAGCATTGTAAATGGGGCCTTAGCTCAGCTGGGAGAGCGCCTGCCTTGCACGCAGGAGGTCAGCGGTTCGATCCCGCTAGGCTCCACCAATACTGCTGCACTGGTAGAAGCGCAAAGAAGTCAGAATCAAGCATTGTCTTGCTTGCTTCTGACTTTTTAGTCAGGTGCCTGAATCTTTATGATTCGGCCAGCTCTTTAACAATTTGGGAAATGAGAAGTCCAAGTATTCAATGAGAATGCAAGCGTTAGATATTATCTCTGACATTTGTGTCTTTATGGTGAATCGTTATCACGATGAGTGACCTGGGCGGTGATGGAGTTTGAAGCGGAAAGGCGCAAGTCTGGAAGTGGAAAGTGAAGTGACTGTTTTGGGTTATATAGTCAAGTGAATAAGCGTACACGGTGGATGCCTTGGCAGCCAGAGGCGA
>NZ_LWEZ01001413.1:0-600 GCF_001634945.1 Alcanivorax sp. HI0044 | reverse complement strand
GCCTGCTGATTATCCGTACTGCACGGCTTGTGGGCGATGGACTGCTGGACCTGAGTGGCTTGCCGGGGCGTGGGATCACGGGCGTAAGCCGGGCGGATACCATTGGCGGCGGTGGTGGTGCCGGTGGCACGCTCTGGCTGGATGCACCTGCTGCAACGACGGTATCGGCAAGCATTGAGCAAACCGGTGGTGCGGGTGGCGGTGCCGGGGGCGCTGGCGGGGCAGGCCAGCCGCTGGCCGCCCGGGATGGCATCATGCCGGCTCTGCGCCCGTTACCGGTTTCGGGGGTAGCGGCTGGCTATCGCTGTCGCCCGGCGGGCCACTGGATCACCGGGCAGCTGTTCGACGACAACGGCGCCGGGGAGCCCGCTCTGGCGTTTAACGGTCAGCCCGATCCAGGGGAGCGTCGTTTGTCGGGTTGGACTGTGAGTTTGGCAGGTGCGAGCCGTGAACCCGACAGGGTCACCACGGCGAAAGGCGGCCACTTCCAGTTCCGGCTTTCCGAAGCTCACAGTCAGGGGCAGCCCCTGGCCCTGACTCTGACTCTGCCTGAACGCTGGCCCGTGCCGCAATTGCCGGGACTCAACGGTCAGGCCGGTA
>NZ_LWEZ01001412.1:0-305 GCF_001634945.1 Alcanivorax sp. HI0044 | reverse complement strand
TTCGTGGGTCCAGTGGCCAGAGTTGTGCACCCGCGGGGCAATCTCGTTGACCATCAGCTGGCCATCCACTTCGAAGAACTCCACCGCCATGACGCCGGCGTAATCCAGTTCTTCCATGATGCCCTTGAGCATCTGCTCGGCGGGTTTCTGCAGATCAGAACAGGCGTTGGCCGGTGCCAGGCTCAGGCGCAGAATGCCGTCCACGTGCCAGTTGCGGGTCAGCGGGTAGAACAGGGTTTCGCCGCTGATACTGCGCGCGCCGACGATGGACAGTTCGCGGCTGAACGGAATTTTTTTCTCGACGA
>NZ_LWEZ01001411.1:0-885 GCF_001634945.1 Alcanivorax sp. HI0044 | reverse complement strand
ACGGGAAGCTGAGCGCAGTGGGCTCACGGAGCCGAGCCCTGCGGAACTGCTGAAAGAGATCCAGGACGGATTGGGAAGGGATGAGGTATAGACTCAACGATGCGGCCAAAAGGGATGTGGCTCGAATTTATTGGCGTGGCGTCGAAGCATTTGGTGAAGAGCAGGCGGTCCGATATTTTAAAACGCTAATGGCGCGCTTTGATGTGATCGCGCAATCACCATACCGCTTCCCCGCCGTTGACCATGTTCAGAAAGGGTATCGGCGTAGTGTCTGTGGCGTGGACAGCATTTATTACCGTCTGAATGGAAGAACGGTTGAGATCATGCGGGTGCTTGGTCGCCAGGATGCCAAAGGCAACCTTTGAATTTCATTTAAAGAATTAAATTTATGGGTGTCCCTGCTTGAAGGACCCCTTTTTCAGTTGTGCAATATCGCTATGACGACTCCATCTAATTGTCTATATTCCTTTCGCCGTTGCCCCTATGCCATGCGCGCCCGCCTGGCCATTTTGTTCGCTGGTTTGCAGGTTGAGTTGCGGGAAGTGACCCTGAAAAACAAGCCTGCGCAGATGCTGGCGATAAGCCCTAAAGGCACCGTGCCGGTTTTGCTGCTGGCCGATGGTGCTGTGATTCAAGAAAGCCGGGACATCATGGTGTGGGCGCTGGAGCAGCAGGATCCACAGGGGCTGTTAGACGCAACGGTTCTGGATCAGGCCAATGCGCTGATTGAGCAAAACGATAATGAGTTCAAGTATTGGCTGGACCGCTATAAATACGCCGACCGCCATGTGGAGATGACTCAGACAGAGTATCGGCAACGGGGAGAGGGCTTTCTTCGGGTCCTGGAGGCGTTGCTGGAGAGCCGCGCTTACTTGCTTGGGGATG
>NZ_LWEZ01001410.1:0-1904 GCF_001634945.1 Alcanivorax sp. HI0044 | reverse complement strand
GGGGAGCAGTGCTGACGCTGGGCGAAGCGGAGTTCATGGTGCGCTCCAGTGGCTACCTTCAGTCACTCGAGGATTTCCGAAAAATCCCACTAAAACTGGTTGATGGAGTGCCAGTACAGCTTGGAGATGTGGCGCAGATTCGCCTTGGTCCGGAGATGCGGCGTGGTATTGCCGAGCTGGACGGTGAAGGGGAAGTCGTCGGCGGGGTCGTCATTCTGCGTTCAGGCAAGAACGCCCGCGCCGTGCTATCTGCCGTGCATGAGCGACTTGAGACACTGCGGGAAAGCTTGCCGGAAGGGGTTGAGATCGTCACCACCTATGATCGAAGTGAGCTGATTGATCGAGCGGTAACAAACCTCAGTTACAAATTGATTGAAGAGTTCATTGTAGTTGCACTGGTGTGCGTATTGTTTCTTGGCCATTTGCGTTCGTCACTGGTGGCCATCATTTCCCTACCGCTGGGAATCCTTGCTGCCTTTATTGTGATGCGTTACCAGGGCATCAATGCCAATATCATGTCGCTTGGCGGCATTGCTATCGCTATCGGCGCTATGGTGGATGCAGCAGTGGTGTTAATCGAGAACGCTCACAAGAAAATTGAGATTTGGCATCGGGATAACCCAGGGCAATCTCTGACTGGTAATGCGCATTGGCGAGTCATAGAGCAAGCAGCTGTCGAAGTGGGGCCAGCGCTGTTCTTCTCGTTGCTAATTATTACCTTGTCGTTTATTCCTGTCTTTACCTTGGAAGCACAGGAAGGGCGGCTATTTGGCCCACTGGCATTTACCAAAACCTGGGCTATGGCGGCGGCAGCCGGCCTATCGGTGACATTGGTTCCACTGTTAATGGGGTACTGGATTCGGGGAAAGATACCTTCCGAGGAAAGTAATCCAATCAGTCGCTTTTTGATTAGTTGTTATCAACCCGTACTAGAGCGAGTCTTGGCGTGGCCGAAAACCACCTTGCTGGTTGCCGGTTTAGTTTTTGTTACCGCCTTTTGGCCGCTAAGTCAGCTTGGTGGTGAATTTTTGCCACCGCTGGATGAGGGCGATTTGCTGTATATGCCAAGTGCCTTACCAGGCTTGTCAGCACAAAAAGCTACCGAGCTTCTACAGCAGACCGATAGGTTGATCAAAACGGTGCCTGAGGTGGAGCAGGTGTTCGGCAAGGCGGGGCGTGCGCGGACAGCGACTGACCCTGCACCATTGACGATGTTTGAAACCACCATCCGTTTCAAACCCAAGGACCAATGGCGTGAAGGCATGACAACGGAGAAGCTTGTCGAGGAGCTGGACCGTATTGTACGCGTGCCTGGACTGGCAAATATCTGGATTCCTCCGATACGCAATCGTATCGACATGCTTGCCACTGGCATCAAGAGCCCAATTGGCATCAAAGTAGCGGGTAATGACCTAGAGATCATTGACCAGGTGAGTCGTCAAATCGAACAGGTAGCCAAACAAGTACCCGGTGTTTCCTCAGCATTGGCTGAACGGTTGACTGGTGGTCGTTATGTGGATATCGATATTCGGCGTGGCATTGCGGCTCAGTATGGCCTCAACATCGCGGATATTCAGTCGGTTGTCAGTGGTTTGATTGGTGGTGAAAACATCGGTGAGACAGTGGAAGGGCTGGAGCGTTACCCGATCAGCCTTCGATATCCTCGCGAGTGGCGCGACACGGTGCATCGCTTACGCGATTTGCCCATAGTCACTCCCGAAGGAAAACAAATTACCCTCGGAACCGTGGCGGATATCAAGATTACCGATGGGCCACCGATGTTAAAAAGTGAGAATGGCCGACTGTCTGGGTGGGTGTATATCGATGTTCGGGGGCGTGACCTAGCCTCGGTAGTGGATGATCTACGTGCCTCAGTGAATGATGGAGTCAGGCTGCCAGAGGGG
>NZ_LWEZ01001409.1:0-656 GCF_001634945.1 Alcanivorax sp. HI0044 | reverse complement strand
AGGTTTCAGAAAGAATAACGGGTAGCGTTAATCTTTGTCGCCTTGCTGTGCAAGGTTCGTCCCCTGGAAGGTGTATTCGCTACGCTCACCCTTCGGGCCGCACGGAACTACGTGCGTTACTTCGCTACGCGTCGTTCCTACAGGGGCTTCGTAGCCAGCAGATTTTTTTCAGCCAGCAAGGAGAGCGCCATGCGTTATGAACTCTGTGCCAGCCAGGATCTACCGGAAGGACAAAGCCGTGCCATGAAGGCGGGGGACACCAAGTTGGTGGTGTACCACCTGAGTGATGGCTTCTACGCCACCCAGGCCCGCTGCACTCACATGTTTGCCTCACTGGGCAAGGGCAAGATCCTCAAGGACCAATGTGTGCAGTGTCCGCTGCACCGGGCGAAGTTTGATATCCGCACCGGTGAAGTCTCCGAGTGGGCGAATTTCCCGCCGGGGGTGCAGATGCTGAATGTGGTGCGGGGTGAGAAAGCCCTGCAAACCTGGCCGGTAACCGAAGAAGACGGCCAGCTGTACGTGGAGATCTAATGGCAAACCCGAGTAAGGCGCAGCAGGAAGCTGCGCTGGCGCGACTGGAAAAGTTCAGCCGCTTCACTGACAGCAGTATTGGTATTCCCTTTACCAGGTTTCAGATTGGCGCCGAAGCGATT
>NZ_LWEZ01001408.1:0-673 GCF_001634945.1 Alcanivorax sp. HI0044 | reverse complement strand
GAATTGAAGGTGCTGGCGGACATGGCGCCGCGCAACAAGCGTATTCTCAATACCTATGCCGAGGTACTGGAAAGCCAGAAAGACTGGCAGGTGCTGTGTGCCCTGATGCCGCGTTTGAAGCGGGCCTTTGGCGAGGCCAACCAGGGCCGTCGTGAGCGCCGGGCCTGGTTGGCCTGGTTGCAGGAAACCGCCCGCAAGCCTGGCTTCAACGATGCCGATAGTCGCCGGGATGAATTGCGCAAACTCTGGAAAGATGTGCCGGTACACCTGAAAAACGATCCGGCCATGGTGGCCCGCTATGCCGGTTTCCTGGCCCAGCTGGGCGGTGGCCGTGGAGCCTTGAATCTGGTCCGTGAGCAGTTGGATTCCCAGTGGGATGACCGCTTGCCGCCGGTGCTGGAAGCCATCGACGATATTCCCCCGGACGACCTGCTGCAGGTGCTGGAAAAGTGGCTGGTAGAACGACCGGGCAATGCGGCGGTGTTGATCACCGCTGGCCGTGTTGCGCTGAAAGCGCGTCTGTGGGGCAAGGCGCAGGGCTTTTTCGAGGCGGCGGCCAACTCCAGCCAGAGTGCCACGGCGCTGGCGGAACTGGCGCGCCTGTACCGGGCGCTGGGCGATTCCAGCAAGGCCATGTCTGCGTTTGATCGCCGTATGGCTCAGCTGGAAGGCA
>NZ_LWEZ01001407.1:0-437 GCF_001634945.1 Alcanivorax sp. HI0044 | reverse complement strand
CACCGGCGCCCGCTCGCCGCTTTATCCGCCCGAGGGCCAGCGGGAATTTGCCGAGCTGATCGGTGCCCGTCACGTGGTGTTACCCAGGTCCGGCCATGTGCCGCTAATGAGCCAGCCATTGGCGTTTACCCGCGCACTAGGTGACTTTTTGGCCGGCACGGAGTGATTTTGCGTGTCGCGTGCGGCGTGGTGCGTGCTGCTTCTCTTCTCTGATAGTGGAATGCTATTTCGCCCTCCCTCTTTTTCTCGCTACCATAGCGGCCCTTGCTGGAACGGATTCGGAGAGATCGGGTGGTCGCCATTCATACCTCAGCCCCGGCGCTGACCCTGCGCGCGGGCAGTGATGCCATCGCGCATTTACGCGAGCATGGCCTGCGGGCCGCCGACGTGGATATCGTTCCCGGAGCGGCCGGTGGCCCCAAGGCGCTGGGCATCAA
>NZ_LWEZ01001406.1:0-32136 GCF_001634945.1 Alcanivorax sp. HI0044 | reverse complement strand
TAACAGGCCGTGAAGACGGTTTACGGCATAACGAAATGCTCGATCCCCCGGTTGAGAAAATGCAGGAGCATGCGATAGCTGTCCAGATCAAAGCAGACGTCATGCGGGGGGTGCAGATCTTCCTCGCCGGGGGCATGGTTAAACGTCGCCAGATGACACCACTGATGCACCAGGTGGTAGTCGTCTTCCGTTGCCCCGCATTCGCGAATCACTAGCGTGCCGTTATAGGGCCAGGCCTGGATTTGGTGTTCATGTAAGGCCTGCCTGAGTCGACGGTTGTGGCTGCCAGGGCTTTCCTTGCCGCAACAGGCACCTTGGCAGCGATTCAATTGAAACGAAAAGCATGGCCCGCTGCCGCTTTCCAGTCCGCAGACCTTTGGGCAAAGGCGATATTGTTTGATCCAGTGTTCCAGGGCCAGGCGGGCCTGTCGGGGGCTGCGGTAAAGGCCATAGCTATCCTGGTTCCACAGCGATTCCCTGGCCGGGCGATGCAGTACCGGTGCCAGAAAAGCCGTGTCAGAGGTGTTCAGTATCCAGGTGTGCAGCTGTTTATAGCGTCGCTGGCGACGGTTGAAGATTGGCTGGCGCTGTTTGATTTCGCGGTTTTCCAGCAGCAGGGCGCCCAGCTCTCCGGCGGTAAGTGTGTAATCGATATGATCCGTCAGTTGGCACATTCGGCGTGCCCTGGAGGATCGCTGGCATGATTGAAAATGACTCTTCACCCGCTGACGGATGTTGATGCTCTTGCCAATGTAGAGGAGCTCCCCCTCAGCCCCGTAGAAGCGATAGACGCCCGGCTGCGAGGGCAGGTCGTTGACCCAGTGAGGCGTTGTCATGGCAGGTGGAGTGATCATGCCGGGGTTTTACCGGTTCATGAGTCAGCCCGGTGTGAAGGGCCCCGGTGGCGTGTTTATTATCGGCGAGGGTAGACTTGTCGCACCGCCTGGCAACGCGCCTGCGGCAGCAATGAAAACATTCACGACAAGCGAGCATTCTTATGGATGAAATGGAGCAGGCCGAAGACGAATTTGCGCAGAAGGCAATGATTGAAGCGGTGGAAAATCAGATTGCGGATGGTCACCCCCGTGAGGCGGGCATGGTAATGATGGCGTTGACCAAAAATGGCCTGGACCATGATGCCGCGCTGGAAAAAATGGCGGATGTGCTTGTTGTCCATGTGGCGGCGACCCTGGAAAACCAGACGCCTTTTGATATCAATGCTTACGCGAGAGATCTGTTGCAACTGGCCAAGGGTTAATCGCCAGTCACATCGGTCTGGCATTAGTACGTGCGCTATTACGACCAGAGTCGAGTGCAAGTGGGTGGTCAATTCCTCTATAGTCGGGATTGCTATTGACCTGCCAGGAGTTGCTCCCATGCCCTTCCAGCCTTACGCGGATATCGGCCAGCAAATAACCCGTATTGATACTGCCATGATCCGCGAAGGGTTGGCGGCCTGTTATTTGCTTCAAGGTGGAGAGGAGTACGCCATTATTGAGACCGGCACCCATCACACGGTGCCGATTATTCTTTCCCTGTTGGCGCAGCGAGGTATTGAGCGGCATCAGGTGAAATTTGTGATTCCCACCCATGTCCATCTGGACCATGCCGGGGGTGTGGGTGGGTTAATGCAGGCATTGCCAGCGGCCACCTTGCTGATCCACCCCCGTGGTGCCCGGCACATGATTGATCCCTCCAAGCTCAAGGCGGGCGCGACGGCGGTATACGGTGAAGAGGCCTTCGCGAAAGTCTACGGCGATATTATTCCTGTGGACGCGCAGCGTGTGCGAGAAATGCATGAGGGCGACCATGTGTTGGTGGGCGATCGTCGCCTGGATTTTTACGATACTCCGGGTCATGCCCGCCACCATTTCTGTGTGTATGACTCGCTCTCCGCCGGCATCTTTACGGGTGACACCTTTGGGTTGTCTTATCCTCCATTGATGACCGAAAAAGGTCCTTTTATTTTACCCACGACGACCCCGGTACAGTTTGATCCTGAGGCGCTGAAAGCATCGATTCGCAAGCTGCTGGCTCTGAACCCCGAACGCATGTTTCTGACTCACTATGGCGCCCTGGACGCTCCCCGGGAGCCTGGCGAACGCTTGCTGGCCATGGTGGATGATTACGTGGCGCTGGCGGAAAAAGCCGCTCCCGGTGATGAGGCTACGTTGTTGCCGCGATTGGAATCTGCCATGCAGGACTATCTGTTTGCCAAGGCTCGCGACCATGGTGTCGCCCTGTCGGAGGATGAACTGCAGGATGCGCTCGGGTTTGATATCAACCTGAACAGTCAGGGCCTGCAGGTATGGCTTCAGCAGCAAAAAGGGTAAGCCCCGGCGAACCAACCCCGGCCAGGTGCATCCAAGGGTTTTTCCAGGGAGAACCAATATGTCAGTTATTCGATGCAGTGCCGTATGCGGGTTGCTGCTGGTCAGTGCGGCCCAGGCCGAACCGGTAACCCCGTTGCCGCAGTTGCAGGCCTATACCGTGCCGGAGGCCTGGCTGCAGCCCATGGCGCCATTACAGATTGCCGATAACGTCTGGCAGATCGGGACCGATGAGCTTACCTCGCTGCTGCTGAAAACCCGCGAAGGCGCCATCCTCATTGATGGCGGGATGCCCCAGAGTGCCGAGCATCTGCTGGCCAACATGAAGGCCGTGGGGGTGGCGCCGCAGACCCTGAAGTGGATTCTGGTCAGCCATGGCCACGGCGACCATGCCGGTTCGCTGGAGGCGATCAAACAGGCCACCGGTGCCCGGCTGGTGGCCAACGCGGAAACCGCCATGCTGATGGCGGACGGTGGCGCCAACGATATTCATTTTGGTGACGACATTCTTTATCCGCCAGTGCGGGTGGACCGACAGATTCAGGACGGCGAACAGGTCACTCTGGGCAACCTCACACTCACCGCCCATTTCATTCCGGGCCATACTCCCGGCAGCATGGCCTGGACCTGGCAGGGTACGCGAGACGGGGAGAGGGTGGATATCGCCTACGTGGACAGCCTGACAGCGCCGGGTTATCAGCTGGTGGATAATCCGCGTTATCCCCATATCGTGGAGGACTTCACCGCTACCTTCAAAACCGTGAAGGGATTGCCTTGCGATCTGTTGTTGACGCCACATCCCGGTGCCAGTGGTTGGGACTATACCGATGCCTCTCAGTCGACACGGATCGATTGTGTGGACTATGCGAAAAAAGCGGAAAAAACGCTGCGTGAGCAACGCCAGGCCCAGCAAGCGGATTGATCCATTAAGCTGAAGGAATCAATCGGCTGATTGACCTTGTTTACACCGGGGCGGCTGGCCATAGTGACTGCATTCACTCTCTTCTGGAGCCAATATGTCTGACGATACCTACACGCCCCCCCGGGTCTGGAAATGGGACAAGGAAAGCGGTGGCAAGTTTGCCAATATCAACCGCCCGATCGCCGGGCCCACCCATGACAAGGCGCTGCAAGTGGGCAAGCACCCCTTCCAGCTGTATTCCCTGGCCACCCCCAACGGGGTAAAGGTCACGGTGATGCTCGAAGAGCTGCTTGAGAAAGGCCACAAGGATGCGCAATACGATGCCTGGCTAATCAATATCCAGGATGGCGACCAGTTTGGCAGCGGTTTTGTGGACGTGAACCCCAACTCCAAGATTCCCGCACTGATGGACCATAGCGTGAACCCGCCCCAGCGGGTGTTCGAGTCCGGCAGCATTCTGCTGTATCTGGCGGAAAAGTTTGGTGAGTTTTTGCCCCGGGATCCAGCGGCCCGTACCGAAACGCTTAACTGGTTATTCTGGCAGATGGGCAGTGCGCCGCTGCTGGGCGGTGGCTTTGGCCACTTTTACGCTTACGCCCCGGAAAAGTACCAATACCCCATCGATCGCTACACCATGGAGATCAAGCGGCAGCTTGATGTGTTGGATCGCCGGCTGGCAGATAATACGTATCTGGCGGGTGATGAATACACCATCGCGGATATGGCGGTGTGGCCCTGGTATGGCGCACTGGTCACCAACAAGGTGTATGAAGCGGCGGAGTTCATTGAGGCTCATACCTACACCAATGTACTGCGCTGGACCCACCAGATTGCCGAGCGCCCGGCAGTGAAACGTGGCCGCATGGTAAACCGGGCCTGGGGTGATCCGGCCAGCCAGCTGTGGGAGCGTCACGATGCCAGTGACTTTGAATTGAAGACCCTGGACAAGCTACAAGGCTGAGGGCGTTCCTTGAGCGCGGAATGTCGGGTTACGCCGCTACGCGGCTAACACGACCTACAAGCCCTCCACTGGCTCCGTAGGTCGCATTAGCCTGAAAGGCGTAATCCGACAAAATGCCAAAACGCTGTCTCTTTCAGGTGCCGCAAAAGGTTTGAAACACGTGCTCGCCGGGGCCGGCTGATTGTCGATACGGGTCGTCACTGTCCCGGTCCGCATAAGGCTCGGCCAGTGCCTGTAATAACGCATGGGTTGGCGCCATATCGTTATCGTCGCTGGCAGCATTCAGCGCCTGTTCCACCAGATGATTACGCGGGATCACCGCCGGGTTGTGATTACGCATCAGGCACAGCGATGACGCCAGGGGTTTGCTATTGCGGGCCAGCCTCGCCCGCCACTGTTGGTGCCACTGCCGGAAGGTTTCATTCTGGTATTGCTCTGCGTCAGGCTGGCCGTCGTTGATCAGGTCACGGAACGTATTGGTGTAGTCCGCGTTCTGTGTCTGCATCCAGGTGAGCAAATCGGCAATCAGTTTGTCGTCTCCGGCTTCGCTGCCGAATAATCCCAGTTTCTTGTTCATCATGGCGCGCCATTTTTCTTCGTAACGCTGACTGAATGACTTCAACGACGCGGTGGCTTTTTCGATCGCTGTGTCCATGTTTTCGTCGATCAGGCTGAGCAGGGTTTCCGCAAAACGGCCCAGGTTCCATTGGGTGATGCTGGGCTGGTTTCCGTAGGCATAACGGCCCTGATGATCGATGGAGCTGAACACCGTGTTTGGGTCGAAACGGTCCATGAATGCACAAGGGCCAAAATCGATGCTCTCGCCAGAAAGGGTAACGTTATCGGTGTTGAGCACGCCGTGAATAAAGCCCACGCGCATCCAGTTGACCACCAGATCTATCTGACGATCCATCACCGTTTCGAACAGCGCCAGCGCCTTGTTATCTACCCCCTCCAGGGAGGGGTAATGGCGCGCGATGGTGTAATCCAGTAGTTGTTCCAGCAGGGCGGGATCCTGTTGCCCGGCGGCGTATTGGAAGGTACCCACACGGATATGGGAAGTGGCCACTCGGGTGAGAATGGCGCCGGGAAGCAGTCTGTCCCGGTGCACCCTGTCGCCGGTTCGAGTGACGGCAAGGCTGCGAGTGGTGGGGATGTTCAGGGCGTGCAGCGCTTCACTGATGATGTATTCGCGCAACATGGGGCCAAGGGCCGCGCGCCCGTCGCCACCCCGGGAAAAGGGGGTGCGCCCGGCGCCTTTAAGCTGGATGTCGTAGCGTTGCCCGCTGTTACCAACATGCTCCCCCAGCAGGGTGGCGCGGCCGTCGCCGAGCATGGTCAGGTTGCCAAACTGGTGGCCCGCATACGCCTGGGCAATGGGCTCGCTGCCCTCCAGTAATGTATTGCCACTGAAAAATTCGGGGTGTGTCGACAGGGCCTCGTTATCGAGCCCCAGCTCTCTGGCCAGCGCATCGTTAAACAGGGCAAAGGCCGGTGAGCTGACCGGTTGCGGCGAGCAATCTGAAAACAGGGGCTCTGGCAGGCGGCGGTAGGTGTTGTCGAAACGAAAGCCGAACGGGCTGGGCATGCAATATCCTGAAGGGTAGCAGTGAATGTGGCTGCCCACAGGGTATCAGAGTCTGCGCGGCCGGGTGACCTTGCCGATGGCGGTGTTGTCCAGATAGTCCGCCCAGGCCTGCAGCATTTCCCGGCGTTTATCCTGGTAGGCTTGCCGGTCGGTGGGTTCCTCGCCGCTCTGGTTGAGCAGCTGTGACTGGATCTGCTCTGCCTGATAGCCCAGTTCGCCCAGTGCGGTGGCGGCCAGAGTGCGCAGGTTGTCGGTGGAAACCGGTGTACTGCGGGTGACTTTTCTCAATGCGGAAGACAGGGTGTTGGCACCCAGATGCTTTTTACGGTCGCGGGTGCCGGGAAAGATGTACTCCTGGCGTCCGGTGATGGGCTCGATTTCCCGCAGCAGTTCCACAGCCTGACGGGGCAGGGGAACGGTAATGGTTTTATTGCCATCCGGGCTATCGACGCTACGGCGGCGGATGCGCCATTCGCCGGCGTCCAGGTCCATGTCGGACCAGCGGGCGTTAGCGGGCGTTGACGATCTCACTGGGGCGGGCCAGCAGCCACACTGTGAGCTTGAGAGCGGCAGTGGTGGTGGTGCGGCTCCACTGGCCGAGCACACCGCTGGCCAAATTGAAAATCTGTTCACGGGTGCTGAGCAAAAACTCCGGCTCAGTGCCGGAGCCGGTAAGCCGGCGTCGCAGGGCACTGGTTTGCTGGTAGCCCGCCACACCGGTATCACGGGCATGGGTGTAGATCCGCTTGCCGATGCCCAGAACGCGCTTGCCTCTGTCCAGATGCCCTTCTGCGCCGAGAGCCGCTGCCAGGGATTTCAGGTCTTCGGGAGTCACTTCACTGACCACCCGTTTACCAATGCTGGCGATCAGGTAGTTTTCCATTTGCCGTTTGGTGCGCCGGAATTGTTCTTCAGACACTTCAAATCGATAGACACGTTCCAGCCAGTCCCGGGCTACCGCCTCAAAGGTTTCCACTGAAGGGCTGAACACTTCACGCTTGACGCAACGGGTAATCGGGTCGATGCCATCGGCGATCAGCTCCCGGGCTTCATCGCGCAGTTGGCGGGCAAAGCTCAGGGTGACTTCCGGGCAAGGCCCAAGGGTGATGACTTTATCGCGGCCGTCGAAACGGTAGCCGAGTTTCCAAGTACGGTTACCACCGGTTTCTACCAACAGGTAGAGTCCCTTGTCGTCGTGGAGTTTATAGTCTTTCTGGAGCGGTTCGGCGTTGCGAACATCCGCGGAAGTCAGGGCCATGGCTCGCTGCAGCTCAGTGTGAAAGTGGGGTCCGCACAGACGGTGCCTGTTTCAATAAGTTACCCAGCTTTTGGGTGGCGTTCAATTGCTGTGCGGTCAGCGTTTTTTGCTGCAAGGTGATCTGTTCTCACCTGCATGAAACGAAAAACGCCGCCAGAGTGCTGGCGGCGTTTTTCCCGGGCGGTCTGTCAAGAGCCGGTTATTCCACCGGGTTAACGCACTCGGCCCGTGAAGGCTCCTGCTTGCAGCGAACCTTGAGCAGCAGGGACATCATGTCCTTGTTGTATACCCCTTTCTGGGTCAGCTCAATGCGGGCTTCACGCATCATTTCGTCATAACGCAACTTGTCTTTTTCCGGGATGCGGATCCACCAACGATCGGCGATTTCTTTGCTGGCGTTATCGATCAGCTTCATGGCCCGATCAAACTGGCTGTACATGAAGGCTCGGGATTTCTGGCCATAGCCTTCCGGGAATTTGTCCTTTTTGAAAATGACCTGAGCGCTCAGCTGACCCAGTACATAGTCCAGGATGCCGCCATCCGGAGCCATGCCCTTGTACAGCTCCAGTGCGGAGTAACCCATTACCGGGGCAAAGCAGATATCCACGGAACCGTTGTTGAAACGGGTGGAGAAATTGGTGATATCGGACATAACCGGCGACATGCCGACACGGGACGCCATGCTGGCCTGTGCGCTGTCATATTCAAGGACGGCGATGGATTTGCCTGCCAGTTCTTCAACGGTATCGATTTCCTTGTCTTTCAGGAACAGGAAGGCTGCACCCAGCGGGGCAACGCCGCCCACTTCATAGGGGCCGGAAACCAGATGTTTGTTGACGCTGGGGCTGTTGCTGGCGATCACGGCAATCACCGTTTTCATGGCCTCATAACTGGGGATGGCGCCGATAGAATCCATGCTGCCGGTGTAGCTGTTGAACTGGCGGCCACGGATGCCGGTCAGGACGGCGGCGTCGCATTGCCCGGCCTTCAGGTCCTCGGATGCAATTTTTTCATCCGTGTAGGGTTTTAACTCCACATCCACGCCCCATGCGACGGCGGCAGTCTTGTAGTCGCGCATGATGTTGAAGGTGTCGCCATTGGCGCCAATGATGTCGAAGACGCAGAACGTTCGTTTGGTCAGCGCCATGGCATTGCTGCTCAGGGACAACATGGCTGCGGTGGCCAGGGCGACCAGCCCCATTCTTGTTTTCATGGTGTGCTCTCCAGAAAGTAAACGCGTTGGCATGACTCGGATGGATTACCAGTTTCATGAACTGCATTTTGTTGGCTAAACCGGATTCGTGCTGTGCATAACGTGTTGTGGACAGGGCGGGGAAATGTTGCGGGTGTATACAAAGTGTTAACACCTGTTGGTTCTTGCCGTCCTCTTCACATGCGGTGGCGCCTTGCCCGGGCTCCTGCATGGACCTTTTGTCTCATTTACCCGGCAATCGTCTGTGCTACTGTCTGGGAGAGTGACGCCTCGTCACTGGACAAAGGAAGGAGTTGCCCCGGTGGAATTTGATCCGTTCCTGTTGGCCCGGCTGCAGTTTGCCGCCAATATCAGCTTTCATATCCTGTTTCCCACTATCACCATCGGCCTGTGCTGGGTCCTGTTCTATTTTCGGCTGCGTTATACCTTTTCGGGTGACAAGGCCTGGGAATACGCCTATTTCTTCTGGGTAAAGATTTTTGCCCTCAGCTTTGCGTTGGGTGTGGTGTCGGGTATCACCATGAGTTTCCAGTTCGGCACCAACTGGCCCGGCTTTATGGAAAGAGCGGGGAATATCGCAGGCCCGTTATTGGGTTACGAAGTGTTGACGGCCTTTTTTCTGGAAGCGTCCTTTCTTGGCATCATGCTGTTCGGCAAAAACCGGGTGTCCAATCGTCTTCACCTGGTGTCCTGTGCGTTGGTGGCCGTCGGCACCAGCTTTTCCGCGTTCTGGATTCTCAGCCTGAATTCCTGGATGCAGACGCCCACCGGTTTCCGTCTGGAGGACGGCGTGTTCTTTGTGGACAGCTGGTGGGAAGCGATCTTTAACCCGTCGTTTCCGTATCGCTTGGCGCACATGCTGAATGCTTCGCTGCTAACCGCAGCCTTTCTGATTATGGGGGTCAGTGCCTGGCGAGCCATGCGCCAGGTAGACGGCCCGGCGACCTGGAAAGTCATGCGTACCGGTGCGTTGATGGCGGCGGTACTGGCGCCGCTTCAAGTCTGGATTGGCGACTTGCACGGCTTGAATACGCTGGAGCATCAGCCCGCCAAGATTGCCGCCATGGAAGGCATATGGGAGACCGAAAAAGGCGCCCCGCTGACCCTGTTTGGTTTCCCGGATGAAGAAGCCAAAACCAACCATATGGCCATCACCATTCCCCATGGAGCCAGCCTGATCCTGACCCATGACTGGAACGGGGAAATCCAGGGTCTCAATGAATTCGGTGACGATATTCCGCCCGTTGCCCCGGTATTCTGGGCCTTTAGGGTCATGGTGGGGGTAGGGATGTTGATGGTCCTGGTCGGCTGGTGGGCGGCATGGCGATTGTTCCGGCGGCGTGATGAGAACCGGGATAGCCAGCTCTGGTTGCTGCGAGCCCTGTCAGTGATGACTTTCTCGGGCTGGGTTGCGGTGTTGGCTGGCTGGTACGTAACGGAGATCGGTCGCCAGCCCTGGGTCGTGAGTGGCCTGCTGCGTACCTCCGAGGTGGTGGCGGATCACAGTAGTGCGACGCTCATGGGGACGCTGTTCGGTTACGTATTGCTCTATGCGTTTTTGCTGGTGTCCTACATTGCGGCGCTGCGGTACATGGCGACCAAACCCGCGCGCTCGCTGACACTGACGCCACAGCAACGGGCCATGAAGGCGGAACAGGCCGACGATGAACTCGCAGAAGGAGACGCGTGATGGATCTGGGATATTGGCTTCCGCTGTTCTTTGCCGGCGCCATGGGGCTGGCGCTGCTGATTTATGTGGTGCTGGATGGCTATGACCTGGGCATCGGTTTGCTGCTGCCCTTTGCCGATGAGAAAGAAAAGGATGTGATGGTGGCCGCCATCGGCCCGTTCTGGGATGCCAACGAAACCTGGATCGTGCTGGGCGTGGGCATCTTGCTGATTGCTTTTCCCCAGGCCCATGGGCTGGTACTGACCTCGCTCTATCTGCCCGTGACGCTGATGCTCATGGGGCTGATACTGCGCGGCGTGTCATTCGATTTTCGGGTCAAGGCAGGCGACAAGCACAAGGCCAAATGGAATGCGCTGTTTTCAGTGGGGTCGCTGATCGCCTCGGTGTCCCAGGGCTGGATGCTGGGCGCCTTTGTGACGGGCCTCACCGGGGACGCCACCAGCACCTTGTTCGCCATTTTGATTGCGCTGGCGCTGCCGGCGCTCTACATCATGCTGGGTGCCGCCTGGTTGCTGATCAAGACCGAAGGCGCGTTGTTCAACAAGGCGGTGCGCTGGGGGCGCCTGGCGGTCTTGCCCATGGGGGCATTCCTGTTGCTGATCTCCATTGCCACGCCCCTGGTCAGTGCCACGATTGCGGAGAAATGGTTCACCCTGCCTAACGCCATTGGCCTGATGCCTATTCCCATTGCCACTGCGCTGGCGTATGCCGGGTTGATCTGGGTGTTTAACAGCAACCGGATTCTGCACAACGGCTATGGCTGGCTGGCGTTTCTGGCACTGATTGTGATGTGCGTGCTGGCGAGTATCGGGCTGGCTTACAGCCTGTTCCCGGATATCGTTCTGGGGCGGCTATCGATCTGGGATGCGGCATCATCGACGGAATCGTTGTTATTCACGTTCTGGGGAACAGTGATTACGCTACCAATGATTCTTGGCTATACGTTTTTTATCTACCGGGTCTTCCGTGGTAAAGCCACAGACCTGAGTTATGAATAATAAAGGGCGCCTGTTGGCGCCCTTTATTATGGTGCCGTTACGCCAGCAGTTTCAGTAAGGCTCTTGCCCCTGCTTCTGAGGAGGCAGGGTTTTGTCCCGTCACCAAATTGCCATCGGTGACTACATGGCTGGCCCAGTCATCGCCTTTTTCATAGATACCACCATTGGCCTTGAGCATGTCTTCGACCAGAAAGGGAACGATATCGGTGAGCTGCACTCCGTCTTCCTCGCCATTGGTGAAGCCGGTGACGGCACGGCCTTTCACCAGCGGCTCGCCCTTATGGCGAGTGTGGCGAAATACGGCAGGGGCGTGGCAGACAGCGCCGATGGGTTTGCCGCTGTTGTTGAAGGCTTCAATCAGGGCAATGGAGTGGGCATCCTCGGCCAGGTCCCAAAGCGGGCCATGGCCGCCGGGATAGAAGACAGCATCAAACGCCTCGATATCCACCTCGGCCAGGGGCCGGGTGTTGGCGAGAGCTGCTTTGGCACCGTCATCTTTATTGAAGCGATCGGTGGCAGCGGTTTGTGCTTCCGGTGAGTCGCTTTTGGGATCCAGCGGCGGCTGGCCGCCTTTGGGGGAGGCGAGGGTGATCTGTGCGCCCGCGTCCTGGAAAACATAGTAAGGCGCGGCAAATTCTTCCAGCCAGAAACCGGTCTTGTGGCCAGTGTCGCCCAGTTGGTCGTGGGAGGTGAGAATCATCAGAATATTCATGGTTGCTCTCCTTTGGTTTCATTTCAGTGCCCCCCCCACCCCGAAATCGGGGTGGGGTTGCGTAAGAGTGGGGTGGTTAAAGGCTGGCGTGCAGCACTCGCCGACATACGTCGGGGGTGACGTCGTTGTGCTCCCCCAGCGCGGTCATGCCGTGTTCCTCAAGGCTCTTGATCAACGGTTCGATGTGTTCTTCCGTCAATTGGTAATCCCCGAGACGGGTCTTTACGCCCAGGCTTTCAAAGAAAGCACGGGTTTTTTCAATCGCTGCCTTGGCCTGGTCTGCTTCGCTACCTTCATGGATGGACCAGACCCGTTGTGCGTACTGCACCAGCTTGTCGTGCTTGGCGTCCTTGCGTTCGGCGAGCATGGCCGGCAGCACAATGGCCAGGGTCTGCGCATGGTCCAGGCCATGCAGGGCAGTGAGTTCATGGCCCAGCATATGGGTGGCCCAGTCCTGGGGAACGCCGGCACCAATCAGACCATTGAGAGCCAGTGTGGCGACCCACATCAGGTTGGCACGCACATCATAATTTTCCGGATCGCTCAGGGCCTGTGGGCCAATCTCGATCAGGGTTTGCAGCAGGCCTTCGGCGAATCGGTCCTGTACCGGTGCATTGGCCGGGTAGGTGAGATATTGCTCGACGATATGCACAAAGGCATCAACCACACCATTTGCCACCTGCCGAGGGGGCAGGGTGAAGCTCTTGGTGGGGTCCAGCACGGAAAATTGCGGGAACACATGCTCGCTGTGGAACGGCAACTTGGCTTGCAGGGACTTGCGTGTGACCACGGCGCCCTTGTTCATTTCCGAGCCGGTGGCGGGCAAGGTCAGTACCGAACCGAAGGGCAGGGCGCGGTGAATATTGGTGCCGCCCTTGAGCAGGATGTCCCAGGCGTCGCCGTCGAATACGGAGGCTGCCGCGACAAACTTGGTGCCGTCGATGACGGATCCGCCACCCACCGCCAGCAGATAATCGATGCCGTCGCGCTGCACCACGCTGACGGCTTCCATCAGGGTTTCAAAACTCGGATTGGGTTCAATGCCACCAAACAGCTGCACCTGGCGGTCGCCCAATGCGGCTTCCACCTCATCCAGGGTGCCAGTGCGGCGAGCGCTCTCGCCACCAAAAAGAATCAGGACCTTGGCGTCGGCGGGAACCAGGGTGTCGAGAGCGGCAATTTTCCCTTCGCCGAAGGCAATGCGGGTGGGGTTGTAGAAATCGAAGTTGTTCATGGTGCGGTATCCTTGATTGATGGCGCTTGATTCGCTTGAAAGTTTTTAAATAGACCGGTCGTCTAGAGTTGGCGGCTAAAAAGGCCCGCTCAATAGCGGGCACGGTTGTGTTCAGTGTGGTTGTGTCAGCGTGCGAGCATGTTATGGGTCAGCGTCATGGCCTGATTCATGGGCTGCGCATTGCGGTGCAGCTTGGTCAGCAGGCTGGCGCCCAGCCATAGCTGGTAGAGGTTGCCGGCGGTCTGCTGGGCTGGCTGCGGATGCAGGGAGCCATCGGCAATGGCGGCGTCAATGCAGTTGGCAATGCGCGCCATGACTTGCTCGGTGCCATCGCGCAGGGTGATGCGCATGGCTTCGGACAGGTCGGCCACTTCGGCGCTCAGTTTGACCACCAGGCAATCGCGCAGGCCGGCGGGGCCGCAGTAGTTTTCCTGCCAATCCTGCCAGTACCGCATCAGCCGGCTGATGGCCGGGGTATCGTCATCGGTGAAGCGGGCGTCCAGGTCTTGCACGTAGCTGGCAAAATAATCTTCCAGCAACGCCTGGCCAAATTGCTCTTTGGACTGAAAGTAGTGGTAAAACGAGCCTTTCGGCACGCCGGCGGCTTGCAGGATGGCGCTCAAGCCGACGGAGCTGAAACCGCGGGCAGCCAGAATGTCACGGCCCGTATCCAGCAGGTGCTGGCGGGTGTCGCGGTGTTTATCTGGCTGATTGATGGCGGTTTGCGTATTCATGGGCGGCACTTTAACAGCTAATTAGACCGGTCGTCTAGTTACGAGGTTATAAATATTGCCAGTTGCCAACGCAGAGGCGCAGCAATGGATGCTTGACCTTGTCGTGCGGGGATATGAGGCTTGCCGTACACCGACCACTTCATTCAGGATGCCTAGATGTCAGAACTGATTCTGCACCACTACACGCTGTCCCCGTTTTCCGAGAAAGCGCGTGCCATGCTGGGTTATGCCGGCTTGCAATGGCAGTCGGTCACCGTGGCGGAAATGCCACCGCGCCCCAAGTTGGCACCGCTGGCCAGTGGCTACCGGAAAATCCCGGTGGCGCAGATTGGCGCGGATGTCTTTTGTGATACCCGCACCCTCAGCCGAGAAATCGCCCGGTTGGCAAACAAGCCTGAGCTGGTGGTGGAGAATTGCAGTGAAGAGGTGCAGGCCTTTGTTAGTGAAGTGGACTTGCAGATTTTCCTGGCTTCAATTGTGACGGCAGGGAATATCACCCTGTTGCGCCGGGTGCTGAAAGAGTCGTCGCTGCTGGACCTAGGGCGCCTGTTGCTGGACCGGATCAAGATGGGCAGCAAGTCGAAAGTGAAAGCCGAGAGTCCCCGCGTAATGCGTCGCAAGGTGGCCGCGCATCTGGATCATATGGAAACCCTGCTGACGCAGGACTTCCTGTTTGGCGATGCCCCCAATGCCGGTGATTTTTCCGCGTACCACAGCTTGTGGTTCCGCCGTGACCTGGCCGGGCGAAACATTGCGGCCAGCCACCCGAAAGTGGATGCCTGGATGAATCGCATGCAGGCCTTCGGGCAGGGTACGCGCAAGGATATCAGTGCGGACGACGCACTGGAGATTGCTCGACAGGCGGCCCCTCGCGACTTGCCTGCCCAGGCTGAGCAAGAACCATTGTTGGGGCAGCCGGTGCGAGTCGCGCCGTCAGACTATGGCCGTGATCCGGTGTTCGGCGAGCTGTGTTATTGCGATGAAAGCACGCTGGTGGTTCGACGCGATGATGCCGTGGTGGGGCAGATTCAGGTGCATTTTCCCCGCGACGGGTTTGTTTTTTCCAAAGCAGACTGACGGGAACATAATGAGCCAACCGAATAATCCGTTACATGGCGTCACCCTGGAAACAGTGGTGACGCAACTGGTTGAGCATTACGGCTGGGAGGAACTGGGAGACCGCATCCGCATCAATTGCTTTATCAGCGATCCGTCAGTGAAATCCAGCCTGAAGTTTCTGCGCAAAACGCCCTGGGCCAGAGAGAAAGTGGAAGCGTTATTCATCGATACCTTCTCCGAATGAATTGCATCCAATTTAAGCTGCCATGAGAGTAAGGCATCGGTTAAAGCAAAGCCTTATCGGTCAGTGCAGCTTGCAGGTCTTGCTCCAGCCCTTGCAGATTAATCTGAAAGGTATCGGCTAGCAGGCGAGTCATCGCCTGCGGGTCGGTAATGTTTTGCTTGTCACTGCGCCCGTCCGGGTAGCGTATCGTATAGAGGCCGTTCAAGAGTGTGTGACGGCGATCCATGTCGGTGCGCACGGCAATCAGGTTATTGACGAATTTGGACGCCGGGTGGCAGGACACGTACCAGTTGGCCATGTCGAAATCGATGGGCCATTGCGTCATCAGGTCGAACCGGTACAGCAGCCGCCAGCGGCTGCCCAGCTGCACCTCAATGCGGTAATGATTGTTCTCCGGAAGAACACGAAAATGCTCCAGCGGAGTGCGTTGGGCTGCCCGGCTGTGCAGCCTTAATGGCGCTGTCGGTGTCATCCCGCCAAACCCCACGTCGCTCAGGTAGTCCTCATCCTCGATGGTTACCAGCAACAACATATGTGAGCGTGGTGGCTGCGCGTCCTCCGGCTGGTTCCAGTAGACCCGGGCGGTAATCCCGCGCACGGTGAAGCCCAGCTCTGTAAGCACCGCCATGAATAACAGGTTGTTCTCAAAGCAGTAGCCACCCCGTCTCTGCTGCACCAGCTTGCGTTCCAGGCTGGCCAGATCCAGTGGTACTGGCTTGCCAAGCAAAGGGTTCAGGTTTTCAAAGGCAATATGCAGCAGGTGGCATTGTTGCAAGGCGCGCAGCGTGGCCAGAGTAGGCGTTCGCTCACCGGTATAACCGACACGTTGGCAATAGGCATCCAGATCAAGGGGCATGGCAGACTCCGGGTTCGTCAACAGGAAGGGGGAGGGTACGGCCTCAACCGAGGTTGAGGTAAAGGGGGAAATGCATACCCAGCACTCCCGCGATAACGTTTCGTGTGCGATATCGGTGCTCACATTATCGCCGCTTTCCGACCATTGGTAGCAATGGCTGCCCCAACGTAGTTTACGCTGGCTCCGCGGCGGCTCCCTGAATGACATAATTCCGGAAAGAGTGTGAAATGAGTCACGGTTGCTTATGCGAAAAGCCGCTTCGAGATCACCGGCGATTTACCGATTGCTCGACTGGAGTGACAGCGAAAAATGCCTGTTGCTGTCGGTGTTGCTGTCTGTCTACATGCTTTTCTATCTGGCCTGGCATCTGGTTACCGCGTTCTTCACTGACTTCGGTGCGCAATATATTTCCCCCGCTGGGGCCAGGCAGTTTACCGGGGTGTTGTTGTTCAATGTGATCGGCTATCTGGTGATGATTGCCTGGGCAGCCGTGTTGCGTAAAAAACGGCGCCAGTCACGGTTGTTCGTGCACTGTTTTGTGCAGTTTTTCGGGGTCAGCTTTCTGTTGCTGGGGCTGATGTTAGGGCTGTATAGCCCGATCACGGGAATGGTGCTGCTCGGTTCACCCCTAGTGGGGTTTATCTTGTTTGGCTTCCGGCCGGTGGTCTGGAGCTTCACCGTGAGTACGCTGATGGTGTTGTTACTGGCCTGGTTGTCGGCCAGCGGTTATGACATTTACGCGTTGTATTTCCGTGCCGACCCCACCGCCAAGGATTCCCTGTCCTATTACTGGATTGCCAGCACCGTGGCTTTTTCGGTGCCTTTCGTGACGGCGGTACTGACGTTGGTGTCCCTGCTGCTGCGCCGCTGGGTGCACCGTGAAGCCCAGGTGAGGGCCATGGCGGTGCAGGATCCGCTCACCGGGCTGGCAAACCGGCGTGCCCTGTTTGATCAGTTTGCCCATGAAATTGCCCGGGCCCGGCGCGCCGGGGAAGACCTGTCGGTGTGTGTGCTGGACCTGGATCACTTCAAGCAGATCAATGACCGCCATGGCCATGCTGCGGGGGATACCGTACTGGTGCGGGTGGCGGAGCGGCTGCGCCAGACCCTGCGGGAAACCGACCGCATCGGTCGCATTGGTGGCGAAGAGTTTGTGTTGGTGTTGCCCGCTACCGGCCGAATGGGTGCAAAAAATGTGGTGGAGCGCTGTCGCGCGGCACTGTACGACACTCCCATCGTTCTGGACGATGGCACTGCGCTGACAGTCAGTGCCAGCTTTGGCGTGGTGGTTGCTGCTCCGGGCATGGAGGCAACGGCATCCCAGCTGGTGTCCCAAGCGGACGAAGCCCTGTACCAGGCCAAGCAAAGGGGCCGCAACCGGGTGGAATTCTGGTCGGCAGTCACCAGCGCAACGGCCTGAACCTGTCCCTGATTAACCATTTCCTGTCGCGCATTGGCCGGGTGTCTTTGCACCGTCTTCCCTATTGTTGCTCTTCACGCTGGCGCCAGTGCGCGCACTATTTCGTTCTATCCAATAACAACACCGCGGCGGAGTACCATGCAGCAATACGTCTACGATATCGTGATCAACCATGGGCAGTTCTTTGATGGCAGTTGCCGGGACGGGGTGATTCGTCATTTGGGAATCCGGGATGGGCGGGTTGTCACCATCAGCGACGTGCCGTTGCCGTTACACGCTGCGCCCAGAGTGTATGACGCCACCGGACAGTGGGTGACGCCGGGCTTTATCGAAACCCATAGCCATTACGATGCCGAGGTTATTGCCACGCCGTCATTAAAAGAATCGGTGCGCCACGGTGTCACCTCGGTGCTGATTGGTTCCTGCTCCATCAGCATGATCAATGCCCAACCGGAAGATTGTTCGGACCTGTTCACCCGGGTGGAAGCGGTGCCCCGGGAAGCGGTGCTGCCGATTCTGGAAGAGAAAAAAAGCTGGCGGGATGCCGCCGGGTATCGGGCCTTTTATGACAGGCAGCCTCTGGGTCCCAATGTGGGGTCCTTTGTGGGGCACTCCGATATCCGCGTGGCAGTAATGGGCCTGGAGCGGGCGACTTCACCGGAAAAGCCCAGTGAAGAAGAACTGCAACAGATGGAGTGTTTGCTGGAAGACGCCCTGGATGCAGGTTGTATCGGACTGTCATTGATGACCACCCGGCTGGACAAGGTGGATGGCGACCGCGCCTGGTCTCGCCCCTTGCCCTCTACCTATGCCCGCTGGGGAGAGTTCAAACGGTTATTCCGTATCCTTCGGCGCCGTAATGCGGTGATGCAGGGAGCGCCGGATGCGGTGAAAAAAGTGAATGTGCTGCGTTTCTTGTGGCAGGCCCATGGGCTCTTCCGCCGCCCCATGAAGTGCTCCATGCTCACTGCGCTGGATCTCAAGTCCAACCCCTGGTTGAACGTGGTGACCCGGTTGAGCGGCTTTGTGGCGAACCGGGTACTGCGGGGGAATTTTCGCTGGCAGACGCTGCCCGCGCCATTCACCTTGCACCTCAGTGGTTTGAACGTGAATGCGTTCGAGGAATTTTCATCCGGCGAGTTACTGCGCGACTACAAGGATGAAGAGGCCATGTACGCGAAGGTGGATGAGCCCGCTTTCCGCAAGCTGTTCAAGAAGCACGTTAATGCCTTGTTCACCAAAGGGCTATGGCATAGAGATTTTAGCGACTGCTGGGTGGTGGATTGCCCGGACACGTCGTTAATTGGCAAAAACTTTGAAGAAATCGGAGCGGTTGAAGGCAAGGATGCGGTGGATGCCTATTTCGATCTGGCGGTGCAGTATCGCAATGAGCTGCGCTGGAAAACCAATTACGGCAATCATCGGCCGGAAGTCATGCACAAGCTGCTGGCGAGCCCGTACACCCATGTGGGTTTTGCTGATTCCGGCGCGCACCTGGAATCCATCGCCCAGTACAACTTTCCGCTGCGATTACTGAAATATGTGCGCGATGCAGACGAAGCCGGCTTGCCGTTTATGAGTGTGGGGGAAGGAGTGAATGCGGTGACCGCCGATCTGGCGGACTGGTTTGGCCTGCGTGCGGGGTACCTGCGTGTGGGAGCCCGTGCGGATGTGGTGATCGTGAACCCGGAAGGGTTGACCGGCGAGCTGGACGAGGTGAGCTGGGCTCCACTGGAAGGCACCTCCCTGAACCGTCTGGTCAAGCGCAACGATGAAGCCGTGACGGCGACTATTATTAATGGCCGGGTGGCCTATGACCGTGTTCAGGGGTTCGATGAGCACCTGGGGTACGAGCGCGATTTCGGGCAATTCCTGCCGGGCACGGAAGTCCAGGCCCGCCCCAGTCGTGTGGAGTCCGGCCTGCAAACCGCCTGACTGGTTGCCGGATGCTTTTTTGTCAGGCATCCGGCTTCCTGCGTCAGGTAAATGGTCTGAGGACTGCCCTGCAAGCTAATCGTGCAGAACCTTGCCTAGTCCATTTTTTTCAGCAAGCTGTTCACCGCCTGGGCAAACTGCACCGGGGAATCCTCTTGCAGGAAATGCCCGCCCACCAATGTTTGATGCGGCTGCCCCTGGGCGCCGGGAACGCGCTCCTGCATGTATTTGTCCCCGCCACGGGTAATCGGGTCGCCGTTGCTGAAGGTGGTCAGGAAGGGTTTTTGCCATTGCTCCAGAATTTTCCAGGCCGCCCGGTTGGCGTCGCTGGCCGGATCGTGCGGGCTTACTGGCACCAGTTTGGGAAAGGCTCTGGCGCCGGCCTTGAATTTTTTATTGGGGAACGGCGCGTCGTAAGCCCGGCGTTCATCTGGCCCTAATGTCTTGAAAGTGCCGCTGCCGATAATCCGGGCGATGGGAAAAACCGGGCTGTAGATGGCGAAATTCTTCCACAGATGAAAGGCCTTCGGCACCGATTGATCACCGGTGGGCAACATGCCGTTGCCCACCACAATGGCGCGAAAGCGTGATTCGTTTTCTGCGGCCAGGCGCAGTCCGATCAGTGATCCCCAATCCTGGCAGACCAGGGTGATCTCGGTGAGATCCAGCTGGTCGAGCAGCGATTTCACCCAGTCCATGTGGTTCTGGTAACTGTAGGCATTGATGTCGGTGGGCTTGTCGGATTTGCCGAAGCCGATCAGATCCGGGGCGATCACGCGATGGCCGGCGGCGGCGCAGATGGGAATCATGTGTCGGTACAGGTAGGACCAGGACGGCTCCCCGTGCAGCATCAGCACCGGTTTGCCGTCGGTCGGCCCCTCATCCACGTAATGCATGCGTAATCCGCCCACATCCACGTAGTTCGGTTCGAAGGGGTAGTCGAGCAGGCGTTCAAAGCGGGAATCCGGGGTGCGCAGGTAATCCATGGCCGATCCTTGTCAGTACGGGTATCGAGGTATGGGTAAGGAATACCAGTAGATGCCGGGATCGGCCATGTCGTTACAGGACAGTCGGCGTTTTGTTTAGGGAACCTTTGTAACCCCCTGGTCGCCCTGATTTTCTGTGGGAAGTGATGCTTGCATCACGAATAACGGCGTTGTGTGACAGAGTCTTTCGCGATGCAAGCATCGTTTCCCACCGTCGAGCTGGCGTTTTTCAGAGTTTCCCTGGCGTACGGCCCTACTCATCCCAAAGATTGGTAAGGGTGTAATCGCTGCCCGGCTGTGCCCAGAAACCGCCGTCCACGTAGCGGCGATGCTTGTCCAGTGCGCCGATGGCGTCCATGTCTGCGTCACTGAGTGACAGCTCGGCGGCGGCCAGGTTTTGTTTCAGGCGTTCCGGGTTCACCGATTTGGGGATCACTACGGTGTCGCGGTGCAGGGCCCAGCTGATCAGCACTTGCGCCGGGCTGGCGCCGTGGTGGTCAGCGATTTCGCGGATTACCGGGTCTTCCAGCAGTACCGGTTCGTCCTCGGCTTTCAGGCCGGCGGGGCGATCGAAGGAACCCAGCGGGGAATAGGCGGTGAGGTGAATGCCTTGCTGTTGGCAGAACGCCAGCATCTCCTTCTGTTGCAGATAGGGGTGCAATTCAATCTGGTTCATGGCCGGTTTGTAGCGGGCCTTGCCGATCAGGTCCTGAAGCTTTTTTACGCTGAAATTCGATACACCGATCTGCCGGGTCAGGTTGTTGTCCACCAGCGCTTCCATGGCCGCCCAGGTGGTTTCCACCGGCAGCTCCTTGAGAGACACCATGTCGTCTGCGGATTTTGGGAAGCGCACGCCGGGCTTCAGGGCCACGGGCCAGTGCATCAGGTAAAGGTCCAGGTATTCCAGTTGCAGGTTGCGCAGGGTGGTTTCCAGTGCCGGTTGCACATCCTCCGGCGCATGATCACTGTTCCACAGCTTGGAGGTAATCCACAGCTCTTCGCGGGTTACCGTGCCGGCGGCGAACACATCGTTCAGCGCCTTGCCAATCTCGTCTTCGTTGCCGTAAATATGAGCACAGTCGATATGGCGGTAACCGGCCTCAATGGCGCTTTTCACCGCGTTATAGACTTCGCCGGGTTCGGATTTCCAGGTGCCCAGACCCAGCATGGGCAGGGTGTCGCCATTATCGAAAGTCAGCGTTTTCATGGTTTGCTCCTGTAAAACGTGCGGGTCCCGGTTGGCGCCGGAGCCAAAACGGGAAACGATCTGCCATCCTACTACTGGGACTTTCCCCGGCGCCGTTGGGTTCCTGTCGAATCCTTGCTCGATTCTCCACCGGTGGGCTCTTTTCCTGATTCCTGGCTCCAACGGTTTCCCTGCTTGAGCCGCCCCCGGCATTTCGCTACTGTGGCCGACCGGCGTTGGCCGCCCTCATTATCGGCAGTGCCTTTTCTCACTGCCCCTGCTTTTGGAAAATTCTATGTGGATCAAGAACCTGACTGTCTTTGTGGGCGAAGAAGCCTTCCCCTGTTCCGTGGCCGAACTGGATGAAATTCTGGACCAGAACCGCTGCCAGCCCTGTGGTTCGCAAACCGAGCGTACCGAAGGCTTTGTGCCGCCGCTCAAGGGGCAGGACCCCATGGCCTACGCGGTGGACGGGTTTATTTTTTGCACTTATCAGGAAACCGCCCGCCTGTTGCCCGGGCCGGTGATCAAGGAGCTGCTGGATGAAAAAGTGGAGCACATCCAGCAGGAAGAAGGTCGCAAGGTAGGGCGTAAGGAAAAGGCGGATCTGAAAGAGCAGATTACCTTTGAGCTGATGCCTCGGGCGTTTACCCGCTCGCGCCGCACTTCCCTGCTGATCGATACCGAACGCAAGCGGGTGATGGTGGATTCTTCCTCCGCCAGTCGCGGTGAAGAAGTGATCGCCTGCCTGCGTAAAGCCATCGGCTCCCTGCCGGTGGCGTACCCGGCGCCGAACTCTGCCCCCTACACCAGTTTCAGTAACTGGCTGCGGGATACCAAGCTGTTGCCGGAAGGCTTCACCCTGGGTGACCGCTGCGAACTGAAGGGCGTCAAGGACGAAGGCGCTGCGGTGAAGTTCACCGCCGTGGATCTGGGCCAGGAAGAAATTCTCGCGCACCTGGAAACCGGCATGGTCGCCACCCGCATCAATCTGGCGTGGCAGGATTCCCTAGAACTGGATATCAATGAAAAGCTGGAGATCAAGCGCATCAAGCCGCTGGATCTGTTGCAGGAAAATATTGATGCGCTGGATGCAGACGATGCGGTAGCAGAGCTGCAGGCGCGCATCAGTTTGCAGGGCACCGTGCTGCGCGAAGCGCTGGATAGCCTGTACGGCTATTTTGAGGTTTAAAAGAAACGCATCACGCTGCATGCATCAAGCAACACTCATCGCGTAAGAATGCGAAGAAAGTGATCTTGTTCAGTAACGCCGTACCCGCGCTAAAGGTTTTGCGCGGGCACGGTCTTTCAATTCCCAAGAGGGTTAGCCCGCGTTGTTGCGTGGTGCGTCAGGCGTGAGGCATCTTGCGCTAGTCATTAATGTCTTCATCGTCTTTCTGGTCCTTGTCCATCTTCACCGGTGAGTTCTTGTCGCACTGCGGTGAATGCTGGAAGGTCTGGGTCACGTCCAGATAACCAAGGTGGGAAATGGTACGGCGGCCCAGCAGGATCGGGTAGATCATGTCCGAGCGGTCGTTCAGGGTGAACTGCTCTTCGTACACCGTATTGCCCATGCACACTTTCATCAGCACCACCGGGCGACGTTCCGTGCCACCGGCACCGCGAATCAGCACCTTGCGGTAACGGGGCTTCTCGAAGGTCTTTTCCACTTTTTTACCGGTGGCTTCGTCCACCACATCCACGGTAAAGCGAACCCAGTCCTCCCCATCTTTTTCGAACACCTCTACGTCGGTGGCATGGAGGGAAGAGGTAAGCGCGCCGCTGTCCAGCTTGGTTTTCAATTCCACCCCCCAGGGCACCAAAGTGGATTTTTCCACCCAGCCAAACACCTTGGGGCTGTCCGGTGATTTCGCCATGGCCATGCCGGTGCTGCTCAGCAGTGACGCAGTAATGAAAGCGATGAGTCCTTTTTTCATGGGCGCTCCTTGATCGTGAAAGCCTTGTGCGTAAAACGGTGGGTGCCGGAACACCCTGTTGGCAGGGTATGACTGTAATCGCCGCTGACCGTTCCCTGGCAAATCATTGACTCTCTGGCTGCCAGCGATCGCCAGCCAGCCATCCCGACCCCTCTTTTACAGGTTACCATTGTTCCATAATGCGCCGTTGCTCAAGGCGCCTGAAAAAGGCCGGAGGGCCAGAGATGACACCAATTATCGCACCACCATCAATCAAGCTGCTGCTGGGTGAAAGCCGCGCCGCGTGGGCCTATGGGCGCTACCTGTTGCGGGGGCTGGGGCACCGGCAATTGCCGCCGGGGAAAGGGCAGCCGGTGCTGGTTTTGCCCGGTTTTGGCGCCAGTGACGTGAGCACACGGCCACTGCGCAAGGCCTTGTCCCGGTTGGGGTATAACGTTTACGGCTGGGCCCAGGGCACCAATACGGGCATCAACAGCAAACGTAAAAACCTGTTAGTTACCCATCTGCAGGCGATCAACACGCGCCACGGGCAACCGGTGGCGCTGGTGGGCTGGAGCCTGGGCGGGGTGTTTGCCCGGGAATTGGCGCGGGCCTTTCCCGATCAGGTGAGTCAGGTGTTTACCCTGGGCAGCCCCATCAATGGCGACCCGGAGGCCAACAACGTCTCCACGCTTTTCAATCTGTTCAACCCGAACCGCCCACCAGCGGACCGGGAGGCCTTTAATCAGCGCATCGCCGCGCCGCCGGTGCCCTGTACCGCCATTTTCACCCGGCAAGACGGTATCGTGGCCTGGCAATGCAGCCAGGAAGAAGAAGGCCCGCTGACAGAGAATGTGGAAGTGCAGGGCACCCACGTGGGCCTGCCCTGGAACCCCCAGGTGCTGGCGGTCATTGCCGAGCGCCTGGCGCGAAGCCCATTACCGGGAGATCTGCCATGAGCGCACTACAGCCCGGCCGCTATCGGCACTTCAAGGGCAACGAATACCAGGTGATCGGCCTGGCCACCCATTCCGAAACTGGCGAAACCGTGGTGGTGTACCATCCGCTCTACGGTGATCAGGCCCTGTGGGTGCGCCCGCTGGCCATGTTCACCGAAACCGTGGATCGGGAAGGCAAGGTGCAACCCCGCTTCGCGAGGATAGGCGATTAGCGTCAGGCGTCAGGCTTTAAGCATTTGGCGTCCGTTAACTTTGAACTTTCAACTCCACTGGATGCTACAATGGCGGCCTTATTCATGGAGTTAGCCCGTTATGTCTTCGTTTGCCGACCTGAACCTGCACGAGCGCCTGATCAAGGCACTTGGCGAGCTGGAAATTACCACCCCGACCCCTGTTCAGACGGCAGCGATTCCGGCGGCGCTTGAAGGCCGTGATTTACGCGTGGTGGCCCGCACCGGCAGCGGTAAAACGGCGGCGTTCCTGCTGCCCATGCTGCATCAGCTGCTCCAGTATTCCCGTCCGCGCACGGATACCCGAGCCCTGATTCTGCTGCCCACCCGCGAGCTGGCCCAGCAGACTCTAAAGCAGGTGGAGGCCCTGGGCCGTTACACCTTTATCAAGGCAGAGCTGTTGACCGGCGGTGAAGACTTCAAGGTGCAAGCCGCCAAAATGCGCAAGAACCCGGAAATCCTGATTGGCACCCCGGGTCGCCTGATCGAACATCTGGACGCAGGCAACCTGCTTCTGCAGGACCTGGAAATGCTGGTGCTGGATGAGTCCGATCGCATGCTCGACATGGGCTTCAACGACGATGTGCTGCGCCTGGCCGCGGAATGCCGGGCCGAGCGGCAGACCCTGCTGTTCTCCGCCACCACGGGCGGTAACGCCATGGAAAACATGATCAGCAGCGTGCTTCGTGATCCCAAATCGCTGGTGCTTGATTCCGTACGTGACCTGAACGAGTCCGTCAGCCAGCAGATCATCACCGCCGATGACGTGAAGCACAAAGAACGGCTGGTGCAATGGCTGCTGGCCAACGAAACCTATGAAAAAGCCGTGGTGTTCACCAATACCCGTGAGCAGGCTGATCGTCTGGGTGGGGTGCTGGTGGCCTCGAACCTGAAAGTGTTTGTGCTGCACGGCGAGAAAGATCAGAAAGACCGCAAGCTGGCCATGGACCGCCTCAAGGCCGGTGCTGTGAAAGTGCTGGTCGCCACCGACGTGGCTGCCCGTGGCATTCACGTGGACAGCCTGGATTTGGTGATCAACTTCGACATGCCCCGCAGCGGCGACGAGTACGTGCACCGTATTGGTCGCACCGGCCGGGTAGGCGGTGAAGGCACCGCCATTTCCCTGATCGCCGCCCACGAATGGAATTTGATGGCAGGCATTCAACGCTACCTGCGTCAGAATTTTGAATACCGTCTGGTGGACGCCCTGCGTGGCAACTTCCTGGGGCCGAAAAACCTGAAGTCCAACGGCAAGGCCGCCGGCAACAAAAAGAAAAAAATGAAGAAAAAGGCAGATGCCAAGAAAGGCATCAAGAAACCCGGTGCCAAGAAAAAAATCGCCAGACCCAAACGCAATGCCAAGCCGCCCACGCAGGACACCAAGGGTGGCTTCGCCACAGTGAAACGGAAAAAGACCCCCGGGCCACTGGATTGAGAGACGCTGCACGCAACACGCTGCAGGCAACAACACGAAGCGGAGCCGTACAGGTTTTGATAGATGAGAGGCCGCGCCCTTATTCCGGGCGCGGCCTCTCACGTTTATAAAACGACAAGCCTTGATCGCGTTGCTGCGTGAAGCGCGTCGCATGAAGCGTCTCTTTTAAAACTCCGTAAAATTCCTGCCCCCTTCACGTTCTTTCGGCGCCTTTGCCGTCATTCTGGTACGGTTATTCCAAGGAGGTGGCTGTGCCGGAACAGAAGGGGGTGGAGTCGATGTCTGCTGATACACTGCTGTGCCCGGATTGCGGCACGCAGCTTGCCGTGCCTTCTCGGCGCGCCCGAGGCGCCTGGCGCTGCCCCTGTTGTGATTCCCGGTTGAGCGGTGCCTGGACGTTGCGCCCTGATTCCCTGCTGGCACTAACCGTGGCGACGGCCGTGTTATGGTTGCCGGCCCTGATCCTGCCGTTGATGCGCCTGGAAAACCTGGGCCTGGACCGTGAGGCCAGCCTGCTGGATTGTGTGCTGCGGCTCATGGAGGGCGTTTACTTTCCCGTCGGGGTCTTGCTGCTGTTTACCCTGGTTTTCATGCCGCTGCTGAATTTGCTGTCTGCAGGGCGCCTGCTATGGGCCGCCCGTGGTCATACGCCCTCGGCGCAGCCGGATCCCTTCTGGATGAAGATTTACCGGCAAAGCCGGGAATGGGCCATGACGGATATTTTTCTGCTCGGCATTCTTATCGCCATGACCAAACTCGGTGACATGGCCACCGTGACTCCCGGCCCTGGTCTGTTTTGTCTGGTGGTGGCAGTGTTTTTGCGTTTGATCGTAGAAACCCTGGCGCAACCGGATCAGTTGCAACGGTTACTGGAGGCGCGCAATGGCGATTAATCCGCCCCCGAGGCAGCAGCGTGCCCTGGCCTGGTCATTACTGATTGCCGCTATGGTCTGGTTAGTACCGGCCAACGTGCTGCCGATCATGGCGGTTACTGAAACCGGGCGCGGCAAGGCCAGCACCATTGCCGATGGCATCTGGCAACTGTTCGAAGCTGGCATGCCGGGTATCGCCATCATTGTTTTTGTTGCCAGCCTGTTGGTGCCGCTGTTCAAGGTGCTGGTGCTGGCGGTGATCTACTGGCGAGCACCGCGCGAAAATAATCCACTCACCAGTACCCGGGCGTACCGGCTGGTGTACTGGATTGGTCGCTGGTCCATGCTGGATGTCTTCGTGGTGGCGCTGCTCGCCGCTGTGGTGGAATTCGGCAATCTGGCCCGGGTGGAGCCGGGGCCGGGTATTATCGCCTTTGCCCTGGCCGTGGTGCTGACCATGTTGTCCGCCCACGCCTTTTCTCCCCAACAACTCTGGATTCAAGACCCTGACGGAGCGGACCATGGACACGCCTGAAGTGAAACATTCCCGCTGGCCTTCGCCTATCTGGCTGGTGCCCTTGCTTAGCTTGCTGGTGGCCGGCTGGCTGCTGTATGACCAGCTTTTGCAGCGTGACGTGCAAATAGAAATTACCTTTGAAAATGGATCAGGAATCAAGCCGGGGGTAGACCTGCGCTACCGGGGTGTGCCGGTGGGCAGTGTGGATGAAATCGTACTCAGTGATGACCTGAAACACGTGACCGTTCATGCCAGCCTGAATCGGGATGCGGAAAAACTGGCTCGCGAGAAAAGCCGCTTCTGGATTGTAGAGCCGGAGCTGGGCATCGCCGGGGCGCGCAATCTGGATACGCTGGTGTCAGGCAAATACATCGCCGTGGAGCCCGGTGGGGGAGAATCAAAAAAAGAATTCGATGGGCTGGAAACACCGCCAGAGCAACAACCGAACCTGGGCTTGAAGATAACCCTGGTGGCCGATCACCTGGGCTCCCTGAAAAAAGGCCGCAAGATTTATTATCGTGATTTGCAGGTGGGCACCATCGGTGAAAGCGAACTGAGCGAAGGGGGCCGCTTTGTGGAAATTCAGGCCATCATCGAACCGAAATACGCCAAGCTGGTACGCAGCAATACCCGCTTCTGGAACAGCTCCGGGCTCACCGTGGACATCGGCTTGTTTAAAGGCGCAGAAGTGCAGGCCAGCTCCCTGGAGAATTTACTCCGTGGCGGCATCAGCTTCGCCACCCCGCCAGAGCCGGGCCCGCTGGCGAAAGCGGGGGAGCGCTTTGATCTCTACAAACAACCGGAAGACGACTGGCGCGAATGGGCGCCGATCATGAAATGGCAGTGAAAGGCAGTTGAAAGTTCAAAGTGAAAAGTTAAAACGCGAATGGGTGATGCAGCGAATCGAAAGATGTTATGGCCGCGATTAAAGGAGTAGGGCGCGCGCGGGGTTGGCTTGTCCGTGTAGCACTGCCTTCCTCGCGCATTTCAACTTTGAACTTTACACTTTCAACTGAGGCTACATAATTTTTCCAACCATCCTCAACGGCAGGTTGCGCATGGCGAAGCCCAGTGGGCCCCAGGGCCAGCCGGGAACGGAGGCGTTTTTGCTTTCTTTCTCGATGGCTTTCACCAGTGCCTTGCAGCCGGTTTCGGTGTCCACCAGGAACGGGGTGTTTTTCACTTTTTCGTTGATCTCGGAACGGATAAAACCGGGGAAGATCGTGGAGACCTTGATCGGTGAATCCTGCAGTTCCACTTGCAGGCCTTCGGCCAGCATGGCCACGCCGGCCTTGGTGGCGGCATAGGTGGTGAGGTTTTTCTTCATGCCGCGCATGGCGCTGATGGAAGAAATCATCACCAGGTGGCCGCTGTTCTGGGCGCGGAAAATTTCCATGGCCGCTTCGGTCTGCGCCAGCGCCGCCACGAAGTTGGTTTCCGCGGTCTGCCGGTTGGCGTAGAAGTAGCCGGTGCCCAGCGGCTGGCCCTTGCCCATGCCGGCGTTGATGATGACGCGATCAATACCCGCCATTTCCGTGCGGAACGCATCGAACACCGCAAACACCTGGTCGTAATCGTTCACATCCAGCGGCTTGATCAGCACCTTGATAGCCGGGTGCTTTTCTTCCAGCTCGGCTTTCAGGGTTTCCAGCCGGTCCATGCGCCGGGCACACAACGCCAGGTTGCGCCCCATGGCCGCAAACAACCGCGCCATGCCTTCGCCAAGGCCGGAGCTGGCACCGGTGATTAGAATATTCTTGCGTGTCGGCATTACTGTCCCCTTGCTAATGGCTGCTGTAGGAGCACCTCTTGAGGTGCGAACCTCGCGAAGCGAGGCGACAGCGTTTGTGTCGCTCGCTGATGTTTTCTGAAACCTGTCGAGCGTTGATATTCCTGATCGTCCTGCGGACGATTTCCGCGCTGGCGCGCAGTTCGCACCTCAAGCGGTGCTCCTACATAGGTGTTGTAGAAATGTTGAGGTTATCAGGTCGCGCCTATCGATACGTCACCTGCTCGCTCGGCAGATGCAGATGCTCATTCACCGAGACTAGCCTCAGCTTGCCGGCATTCACAAGCACCCGGGTCACACTGGTGTTGATCAGGGTGCGGTTCCAGGTGATCAGGGCTTCGTCAGTAAGCCCCATCAACCGCTGGATGATCACGCTGATGGCGCCGCCGGAGGTGAACACCAGGGCGCTGTCGCCGCTGCTCAGGCTGTTGCCCAGGCTATAGGTGCTGGCCAGTACCCGTTCACGAAAGGCGGGCCAGCTTTCGCTGTAATCGCCGTCGCCGGTCTGCCAGCGGCGCAGGGCCTGCTCAAAGCGGGCCTGGAATACCTTGCGCGGGTGTTCCTGCTGCGCCAGCCACTGGGTCAGCGCCGCCCGGTCGGTGGCCAGGGGCCAGTCCACGGCCAGCAGTTCGCTGTGGTTGTATTCGTTGAAGCCGGTATCCGTATGCCATTCCTTAGCCAGCCCCAGCTCACCCAGGGTCGCTTCCGCTGTCTCCACATGGCGGCGCATGGTGCCGCAGATGGCCCGGGGAAAACCCAGCGACTGGTTCTGCAGGGCACGGCCAAGAATACGGCTTTGCTCCCAGCCCGGTTCGGAAAGCTGGTCGTAATCTTCCTTGCCGAAACTGGCCTGTCCGTGGCGGATCAGGTAAATCACCGGCATAAATCAGTGCTCTTTTTTCTGTTCGCTTTGTTCCAGCTTGCGCTGCAGGCGCACCGCGCCTTTCAGCATGATCCGGTTGAACACAAACGGCAGGAAGCGCTTGATCCAGTAAGCGCGGCGGCCGCTCTTGTGGGGCAGCAGGAAAAACTGTTGTTTGGCCACCGCCTGCTTGATCATTTCAGCAATCTGGTCGGCGGTGAGCTCGTCGCTGGACAGCAGCTTGTCCACGGTTTCGATCATGCCCGGTTCCGGGGTGCGCATGGACTCGTGCAGGTTGGTGCGGAAAAAGCCGGGACACACCACGGTGGTATGAATGCCATAGGGGGCCAGTTCGAAACGCAGGGTTTCCGACAGGGAAATGACGCCCGCCTTGGTCACGTTATAGCTGCCCATCACCGGTGCATGCAGCAGCCCGGCCAGGGAGGCGATATTGACGATATGCCCGTGGCCCTGGCGTTTCATCATCGGCACGAATACCTTGCAGCCGCGCACCACGCCTTTCACGTTGATATCGAAAATCCAGTCCCAGTCGGCCATGTCGCCACGGTCGATGCGGGCAGCACCGGCCACCCCGGCGTTGTTGACCAGCACGTCCAGCCCGCCCCAGTTCTGCTCCAGCCATTCGCGGGAGTTATTGAAGCTGGCGGCGTCGCGCACATCCAGATACTGGTACTGCAATTCGCCGGGCAGATCCTTGAGGGCGGCCAGGGTTTCGGCGGCCCGTTCCTGGTTCACGTCGCCGATCAGCACCCGGGCGCCCGCGCGCAGCCAGGCTTCGGCCATGGCGCGGCCAAGCCCGGACGCGCCGCCGGTAATCAGGATGCGTTGCGGGGTCTGACTCATGGTGTGTCCTGTTGTCATGGTGATTTCGGTCGCGGATTGTGCATTAGTCGGCATCAGGGGTCTTATCCATTGACCGATGCTAGTGATGGCGTTTCAATAAATCCAATGAATCCTCGCAATGACCAATGATAAACGCCATGCATGTTTCGCGCTTCGATCTCAATCTTTTCGTGGTCTTCGATGCTATCTATACCGAGGGATCACTGACCCGCGCCGCCAAGGTGCTCAACCTCACCCAACCGGCGGTCAGCCACGCTCTGGGGCGCCTGCGCGACCGCCTGGGTGACCCGCTGTTTGTCCGTCAGGGCAGCCGCATGGTGCCCACGGCCAGGGCGCGGGCCATGGTCAGCCCGGTGCGCCACGCGCTGGGCGGGTTTCAGCGTTGCCTGAGCGAAGAGGGCGGTTTCGATGCCAGCGAAGCGGAGCGCACCTTTGTGCTGGGCCTGCGTGATGGTCTGGAAGGGCAGTTGCTGCCGGCGCTGATGAGCCAGTTCATGGATGAGGCGCCGGGGGTGAAGTTGCAGTCGCTCACCGTGAGCCGCCGGCAAATGGCCACCGAGCTGGCCAGCGGCCGGCTGGACCTGGCCTGCGATGTGATGCTGGCGTTGCCGGAAGCCATCGAGCACCAGGCGGTGCTGCACGGCCCGCTGGTGGTGATGATGCGCGATTCTCACCCGCTGGCCGAAGGCATGGATCTGCCGGCCTACCTGGCCGCCCAGCATGTGCTGGTATCGTCCCGGCGCGAAGGGCCGGGGCTGGAAGATTTCGGCCTGGCCCGCCAGGGCTACCGGCGTCATATCCGCTTGCGGTGTCAGCATTATCAGGCGGCGCTCAGCACCGTGCAGCAAACCGACTTGCTGCTCACCATGCCCGCCAGCCTGGCCGGGCAGCTGCGGCGCCAGGGCCTGGTGCTCAAGCCGTTCCCCGGCGAACTGCCCGGCCTGGAAATGCACCTTTACTGGCACCGTGACCAGAGCGCTGACCCGGCGCACAGCTGGTTGCGCCAGCAAGTGCTGGCCCAGCTGCAAACCATGCAGAACGAAATCGAGCTAAGCGCGCCTTCGTTGTAGGTGCTTTGTCGGGTTACGGCTACGCCTCTCTGTGCCCTTGGGTGAACACGACCTACCTGAAACGCGGTCGAGTAGATACCGTCTCTCCCAATGAACCACAACCCCTCTCAAACGGGCTGTGGTTCATATTCTTTCTGGTGCGCCAGCACGCCGTAAGCGATGTGCACCAGTTTTCTCATGGCCGCGCCCAGCGCTGACATCTTTCGTTTGCCTGCAGCACACAGCCGTTGATATTGGCGCCGAATGCTGGGGTTATGCCGCATCGCCACAACGGCACCCATGTATAACTTTTGCCG
>NZ_LWEZ01001405.1:0-637 GCF_001634945.1 Alcanivorax sp. HI0044 | reverse complement strand
TGGTTGCCTGTCGAGAAAGGGCAACAACGAGTGCGGACCAGCCTGAAAGCCCCGTAGGGCGAGACCTGAAGCGCACATCTGCTGCGCTTCGCCACTAGTAAAGGGAACCACCCTGCCCGTCGTGCCGAAACACAACAGCTGCACACTTCAGGTCACGCTGAGCATGCAAGGGGTGAGTCAGAGGCTCCCTGGCATGCATACCCGGCACACCCGCATTCACGGCAGCAAATTACGCAGCCATAACAGCCTGCGTATCGCCAGCCAGTTCAAGGCAGCGCCGGAAGCCTTTCTGCGCATGATCGTGGTCCACGAACTGGCTCACTTCAAAGAAACCGACCACAACAAGGCGTTTTATCAGCTCTGTTCGCACATGGCGCCGGACTACCATCAACTGGAACTGGATACCCGGCTCTGGCTTCTCTGGCAGGACACACGCAACCGCTGACACAGGCACCGCCGGCAAGAACCAGATTGCCCCCTGACGCCCCACTCCAACAGCACGAAAACGTCAAAAACCTCTTTATTCAACAAGCATTTACATTATCAATCGCGAATATCAGAAAAGACCATGGCCGGCAGTTTCATGTCTCCGCCATAAGGGCGTAGTATGAAATGACTTAACGTCATAACGCAGGGT
>NZ_LWEZ01001404.1:0-3332 GCF_001634945.1 Alcanivorax sp. HI0044 | reverse complement strand
GCCGCGAATGTTCAGGGCTTCCAGGCCGGTCACGTTGACACTGTCCTTGAACGACAGAATGGTTTCGTCTTTGCCGCAACCTTTGATCAACACATCTTCGGTGGCCTGGATCAAGATACCCTGGTCCAGTTCGAAGTAGCCGCACTCGAATTGCAGGGTGTCTTTTGGACGTAGCTGGACCATGGCATTGACCATGTCTTCGGTGGCGTCTTCACCGGGGCTGATGAGGAACGTTCGGCCAACGGTATCGGGGGGCGTTTCTCCGCCATCATCCGGATCGGTGCCTGTGCCACCATCGTCGCCGCCGTCATCATCCCCCCCGCCATCATCGCCGCCGTTGTCAGGATTGTTGGGTGTGGCGGGGTTGTTGGCTGCCGGTGTATTGCTGCCGTCGCCTCCGCACGCGGTGAGTACCAGAGTGGCTGCCAGTGCGATGGCAGGCCAGAATCGGTTGATGTTCATGGTCAGTTCCCCGTTGTCATTTTTTGTTTCTGCTTCCCGAAAAGCGCGCTGTTTCATGTGCCGGATTGATGGCCGCTATTGAGCGGCCTGCTCCAGTCGTTCCCACATGCGTATGTAGGCTTCTGCCGAGGTGAACAGCTGGTTCACCGCGTCGTCGATTTCTTCTTGCGGGCGATCGCTGTTGAGCATCATGTCGGCTATCTGGTCCGCATAGAGTCCGTAGTGCGCCACGCCCCGGCCTTCGTAAAGGCTGAAGGCGTGGTCACCGGTGGTTTGTTTGTCGAATTGCACGCGGCCATCCACCGAGGTGAAGGGATAAAGCTCGGCTTCCTGATCGGGTGTGCCGGGGTTGCCGGCCAGATTGGCAATGCCGTTGACGTCAGACGCAAACGGGGCGCCACCGAAGGGGCCAACCTTGAAGGCCGGGTCGCGGGGGCGGTTGCCGTCGCGGGTCAGCTGGTCTACCCAGTTGCCGCGCACGCTACCGAAGGACGCCGTCACGCCCCCCTGGCTGGCGATCTGGTCGCGCAGGGCTTCGGTGCCGGTCCAGTTGCCATGGCTGTTGATAATCGGGTAATCGCGTTCGCCGGTGAGGTCGAGGATTTGGGTGGCGGCCTTGCGGCTGATGTGATCAATCTCGATCATCATGCCGCGGCGAGTCAGTTCTTCGATCAGGAAAAAACCCAGGTCGGTGAGGCCGCGGGTGTTGCACAGATGGTCGGTGCCGCGGCGCGGATCGTAGGCGGCGAACTCTTCCGGGGTGGCCGGGAAGCGGTCGCCGACGTAGTCGATCTGAAATAGCAGCTGGTCAAAAATGCCCAGGGGTTGAAGCGGGTTGTCCAGCGCAATCGCGTCCCCTTCATGGTCATGGTCCGGGCAGTCTTCAAATTCCACCAAATGCCCGGTTTCCAACAGGTTGCCACCATACAGGACGGCACCGATACCCACGCCTTCTGACAGATCGGGCAAGTGGCCGCCGAAGGCGTTATCGAATTTGTGCACCGGGAACAGGCTGCGCACATCCATGGCGTAGAGACGATCCAGTCGTTCTACGATTTCTTCGCGGGTACATTCCGGGGCATTGAGAAACTCGCCACAGTTGAGTGCCTTGGACGCTTCTACGCCGAGAATGACCGCCATTTTTCCGTCGCCGATCACCTGCCGGGCCTGGGCGGGATCGGTGACGATGCGGAACCAGCCCTTGCCGGGCCCACCATTCTGGGCGTCGATGTAATCCTGCATGCGATGCATCTGGGTGGCCTGCATTTCGATGGCGGCCATGGTGTCGCAGTCATTCTGTTTCTGTGGATTGAGCTGGCAGAGAATCTCGTTATGCACCAGGTGGTTGACGAGAATTTTCATGCCCGCCAGGTGTGCCCGTTCAATCCATTTGTAGTAGCTCTGATGGTGTTGCAGGGAGTTGCTGCGGGGCCAGAAGGGGTAGTCCGGCCAGCCCCGGGTTTCATGGGGGCCGGGGTTGCTGGTGACTTGTTCGATTAGCCCGGTGAGCCCCTGGGGGCCATGGTTGACGGCACAGTCGTGCAGGGCATGGTCGACCCCGAACTTGTGGAAGGGGTCGCCGTAGTTCACCCGCCCGCCGATAAATTCGTAGGCAGAAATATGGCTGTGGGCATCCACGAAACCGAAGATGTCATCGTCGTCCAGGCCGTTCACATTCTGGAAACGGGGAACCTGGGTCAGGTAATTGGCCGGGCCGTCATCCGCGACGGCGGCGTTGAGTTCGGCTTCCGGGTAAGTGCTACATCCGTCGCTGGGTGCCAGGGTGAAACGGTTATTGTCCGCTTCCAGTTGCGGGGAGGTGAGAGTCAGGCCGTCGTCGCCGGCAGTGAGCAGCAGGCCGGTCACGTTGGAGGCCAGGGTGAAGGTGTCGCCGTCGCTGCGGTTCAGGTTCCAGACCGCCAGATCGTTGGCGTCATCGACCATGGCCAGGCTGGGCTGGATATTGGTGTCACCCAGCCCGGTACCGATACCCCCCAGGCTTTCGCCCAGTTCACGCAGCAGGCCACCGAGGGGGGCAACCGGGTCCAGCACCAGATTGAGGGTATCGCCCAGTCCGGATACCAGATAGCTCAGCTCTCCGACAAAGTTGCCGCTCTGGTCAAGAAACTCTCCGGCTGGATCGCTGATGCCGAGCAACTGTTTGCTGCCGGCACTGCCGGGATCACGTTGATAATCGGAAAGCAGCAGGTAGCGGCCCAGGTCGGTGGGCTTCATGTAGAAGGGGGTAGCGTTGCTGGCATTGTTGCTCAGCCCATAGTTGCCGTCATTGCTGACCAGAAACTGTTGTTGGCTTTGCAGGGTGTAGCAGCCATTGGCGAACTGGTAGCGGTTGAGGGGCTCGGGCTGCGGCTCTGGCTCTGGTGTCGGGTCCGGGGTTTCCGGCTCCCTGGGCGTTTCCGGGGTGGTGGGGGCGTCACCGGCAACGGCCGGGGCGTTGCTGCTGCCTCCGCCGCCACAGGCGCCAAGCAGGCTGGCGCTGAGCAGTAATGCCAGTGGAAGCCGGTAAGAGACAAAGGCGGGAGCCTGGCTGAGTGAAAACATTGCTAACCCCTTTATGGTGCCCATGACAGGCGCCGTTGTTGTTGTTTGTGCTGCTGCTGGAGCAGGTACCTTTATTAGTTGGTACGAGTGTGCACATTAAGGAGGGGGCGATGCTGTAGCGTTATTGTCAGTATTGGTGACAGTTTCTTTTCATGGGGATACAAAACGGAAAAGCCTGAGGCGTCAGGCTTTTCCGGAGGTGAGGTGCTTAGAGGCGGTGCCCGGGGGGCTGGGGCTGTCAGGCGGCCTGACTAGTGGGGCCGTCCAGGGGGCGGGTCAGGTAGCCGAGTACCAGGGTGGCCACGTCC
>NZ_LWEZ01001403.1:0-1321 GCF_001634945.1 Alcanivorax sp. HI0044 | reverse complement strand
GGTGAACGGGACGCTGGATGCCAGGGCGCTACGGCGCATGGGGTTGCCGTGGAGCGAAGCCTTGATGACGGCGCAGCTGGCACTGCAGCACGGTATCGCCTGTCATCTGGCCGGCGGCACCCATCACGCCCACTACGATTTCGGTTCCGGTTTCTGCATCTTCAATGATCAGGCGTTTGCGGTGCGCCAGTTACTGAACCGGGGCGTGGTGAAAAAAGCCCTGATGTTTGATTGCGATGTGCATCAGGGCGATGGCACTGCAGCCATGCTGACAGATGAGCCTCGGGCGTTTACCTGCTCCATTCATTGCGAGAAAAACTTTCCGGTGCGCAAGATGAAAAGCGATCTGGATGTGGGGTTGCCGCTGGGTATGACGGATCAGGACTATCTGGATACGGTGTTTGAGACGCTGGATCGATTACTGGATTCAGTGCAGCCGGATCTGGTTTTTTATGACGCCGGCGTGGATATCTTTCAGCACGATCCGTTGGGGCGCCTGCATATTTCCGAGCAGGGTATCGCCGATCGCGACCGGGGCGTCCTTGCCCGTTGTCGTCAGCGTAACGTTCCTGTGGCCACGGTGATCGGGGGCGGCTACGATGATGATCGTGACGCACTGGCGCAGCGCCATGCAATCGTCATAGAGCAAGCCTTTGAGTTAAAAGTTGAAAGTTAAAAGTTCAAACGTGGTCAGGGCCGGTGGTATGAATTACGTTTTGTGTCGCTTTTAACTTTCCACTTTTAACTTTCAACTGCTCCGAAGGAGCTCTCATGTCCAAAGCCCTGTTGATCATGGCCCATGGCAGCCGCAGTGAAACGGCCAACGACGAGTTTCGTGCGCTGGTGGACACCGTGGCGGAATCTGCCCACGCCGCCGGGCAGGAATACGTGGCCGTATTGCCCTGTTTTCTCGAGTTGGCGACTCCCTCTTTGATTGAAGCGATTCAACAGCTGGAACATCAGCCGGTGAAAACCGTGCAGCTTTACCCGTTGTTCTTCAACAAGGGGAAACACGTGGGCAAGGATATTCCGGCACAAATTGAAGAGGCCCGCGAGCGTTTTCCTGATCTGGATATCGAATTGATGCACTATTTTGGCAGTGCCGCCGGGCTCGCACCGCTGGTGGTGCAACATCTTCAGGAACAGGAAAACTGACCCGGACCCGGCTGTCATGGATGACATGGAAACCACGCTTCAACGGATTTTTGCCAGCGAGTACCGCCGGGTACTGGCGACACTGATTCGTCTGCTGGGGGATTTCGACCTGGCAGAAGATGCCTTGCAGGAAGCGTTTGTCGCCGCCCTGAGGCAATGGCCGGAA